>JBDTSN010000250.1:0-4509 GCA_039931145.1 Burkholderiales bacterium
CCGGCCACGGCGACGTGCCGATGGCGGTGACGACGATGAAAAAGGGCGCCGAGGATTTCATCGAGAAGCCGTTCAAGGAAGACGCCCTCGTCGCGCTCGTCGAACGCATGCTCGAGCGTGCGCGCACCGCGTTCTCGCAGCACCAGGAGGCCGCGAGCCGCGACGCGCTACTCTCGCGCCTGACGACGCGCGAGGGCCAGGTGCTCGAACGCATCGTCGCCGGGCGGCTCAACAAGCAGATTGCCGACGATCTGGGCATCAGCATCAAGACGGTCGAGGCGCATCGCGCCAACATCATGGAGAAGCTGAACGCCAATACCGTCGCCGATCTTCTCAAGATTGCGCTCGGCGCGCAGACCCAAGCCAAAGCCTGAGCCCAACCCACGTCTTCAGGCCGCTTCGACGAGCGGCCTTTTTACATTCAGGCATTCAGGAACCCGAACCCCATGACCGCCCGCCTCATCGATGGCAACGCGCTCGCAACTTCGATTCGTGCCGATGTCGCGCGACGTGCGGCGGCGCTCACGGCGCGTGGCCACAGACCCGGGCTGGCGGTGATTCTGGTCGGCGAGAATCCTGCGTCGCAGGTCTATGTGCGCCACAAGGTCAAGGATTGCGAGGAGAGCGGCCTGCATTCGGTGCTCGAGCGTCACGACGCATCGATCACCGAAGCCGCACTCCTCGCCCGCATCGTGGCACTGAACGATGATCCGACAATCGACGGCATCCTCGTGCAGTTGCCGCTGCCGCCGCAGATCGACGCCGGCAAGGTGATCGAGGCGATCTCGCCTCAGAAGGACGTCGACGGCTTCAGCGTCGTCAGCGCCGGCGCGCTGATGATCGGGCGCCCCGGCTTTCGCGCCTGCACGCCCTACGGCTGCATGAAGATGCTCGAATCCATCGGCTGCAACCCGCGCGGCAAACATGCGGTCGTGATCGGGCGCAGCAACATCGTCGGCAAGCCGATGGCGATGCTGCTGTTGCAGGCGAACGCCACCGTCACCATTTGTCACAGCGCGACACCCGACCTCGCGCACCATACGCGCAATGCGGACATCGTCGTCGCCGCGGTCGGCAAGATCGGCATGCTGACGGGCGCGATGGTGAGGCCGGGCGCCGTCGTCATCGACGTCGGCATGAACCGCGACACCCACGGCAAGTTGTGCGGGGACGTGGATTTCGCAAGCGTCAGCCAGGTCGCAGGATTTCTGACGCCGGTGCCGGGCGGCGTCGGCCCGATGACGCGCGCCATGTTGCTCGTCAACACAATGGAAGCGGCGGAGCGCGCACTGCGCGACGCTGAAGCTGCGGGGAACAGATGACCAACCCATTGCTCGACATGCGCGACCTGCCGGCATTTGCGCACATCGCGCCGGCCGATGTCACGCCCGCGATCGACGTCCTTGTGCGAGAGGCTGACGCCGCACTCGAGCGCGTGACGAGCGACGCCGTACCGGCCGACTATGACGCGCTCTCGGCGGTGCTCGATGTGGCGACCGAACGGCTCGGCCGCGCCTGGTCGGCGGTGAGCCACCTGAACGCCGTCGCCGACACGCCTGAACTGCGCGCCGCTTACAACGAGAATCTGCCGCGCGTCACCGCTTTTCACACCCGGCTCGGCGCCGACGAGCGTCTCTACGCGAAATACAAGGCCGTGCTCGCGAGCCCACAGGCGGCGACGCTCAGTGCGCCGCGCCGCCAGGCGCTCGCCAACGCGATGCGCGACTTCGTGCTGTCGGGCGCCGAATTGCGCGGCGCGGCCAAGGCGCGCTTCGCCGCGATCCAGGAGCGGCTGGCCGAACTCTCGCAGCAATACTCCGAACACGTGCTCGACGCGACGGACGGCTTCTCCTGCTACGTCTCGGAGGAAGACCTCGCGGGCGTGCCGCTCGATGCAAAGCAGGCAGCGCGTGCCGCGGCGGTCGCTGACGGTCGCGAAGGCTACAAGCTGACCCTGCACTACCCGAGCTACCTGCCCGTCATCCAGTACGGCGAGAACCGCGCCCTGCGCGAGAAGCTCTACACCGCCAACGTCACTCGCGCCAGTGAGCTTGGTCCCGCGGCGCTTGACAACTCGCAAGTGATGCGCGAATTGCTCACCTTGCGCCAGGAGGAAGCGCGGCTGCTCGGATATGCCAACTTCGCCGAGCTGTCTGTCGTACCCAAGATGGCGGATTCCCCGACGCAGGTCATGACCTTCCTGCGCGACCTCGCGCTGCGCGCCCGGCCCTATGCCGAGCGGGACCTCACCGAGCTGCGCGCCTTTGCGCGGACCGAACTTGGCCTTCCCGAACTCGAAGCCTGGGACCTGGCTTTCGCATCCGAGCGCCTGAAGCAGCAGCGCTATGCCTTCAACGACCAGGAGGTGAAGCGGTACTTCACCGAACCGAAGGTGCTCGATGGCCTGTTCCGGATTGTCGAGACGTTGTTCGAAGTCGAGATTCGGGAGGACCATGCCGAGGCCTGGCACCCGAGCGTGCGCTTCTTTCGCATCGAGCGCCGCCGTGCGGTTCACACCGACGGCACGGACGCCACAAACGGCAACGAGCTTGTCGGCCAGTTTTACCTCGATTTGCACGCCCGACCCGGCAAACGCTCGGGCGCGTGGATGGACGAAGTGCGCGGCCGCTGGGCGCGCCCCGATGGCGCGTTGCAGACGCCGGTCGCAAACCTGGTGTGCAACTTCACGCCGCCGCTGACGGTCGATGGCGTCGCGCGCCCTGCGCTGCTGACGCACGACGACGTGACGACGCTGTTTCACGAGTTCGGCCACGGCCTGCATCACATGCTGACGCAAGTCAACGACATCGGCGTTGCCGGCATCGCCGGCGTCGAGTGGGACGCGGTCGAGCTGCCGAGCCAGTTCATGGAGAACTTCGGCTGGGAGTGGGACGTGCTCAAGCGCCTCACGGCCCATGTGGAAAGCGGTGAAGCGCTGCCGCGCGCGCTCTACGAGCGCATGCTTGCGGCACGCAACTACCAAAGCGGCCTGCAGACCGTGCGCCAGGTCGAGTACGCCCTCTATGACATGCGGTTGCACGCCGAGCCGGGCAGCGAAGCGCACATCCAGTCGCTGATCGACGAGGTTCGCCGCGAAGTCAACATCGTCTCGGCGCCCCCGTTCAACCGCTTCCAGCACGCCTTTTCGCACATCTTTGCGGGCGGTTACTCGGCGGGCTACTACAGCTACAAATGGGCCGAGGTGCTGAGCGCCGACGCCTGGGGCGCGTTCGAGGAGAACGGTGTGTTCGACGCCGCCACCGGGCGTCGCTACCGCGAAGCGATCTTGGAGGCGGGCGGCAGCCGGCCAGCGATGGAGAGCTTCAAGGCCTTTCGCGGCCGCGAGCCGACGATCGACGCGCTGCTGCGGCAGCAAGGCATGGCTTGAGATTGCGGCGCGTGCACCGATAAACTCCAATCGCACCGCAAATTCGTGCGCGGCGCGTCCAGGAGCGAGCATGAGCAGCCACAACTTCCCGAGCCTCGCAAGAGAACGCCAGGCCGCCCCAAGTTTTGTTGACCCCCGCGGGGGGCGGGCTGGGCGCAGCCCGGCCCTGGGGGCCCTCAGTGCAAGCCTGCGCAGAGCGGCGCCATGGGCGGCCAGCGGCGCGCTGATCGCAACCCTGCTCACCGCGCTGCCCGCGCATGCGCTCTACAAGGTGGTTGCGCCAGACGGCAAGGTCACCTACACGGATCGCGTGCCCGACGCCGCTGGTGGCAAGGTGACGCCCCTGAACGCTGCGGGCGCTGCTGCCGCGGACAGCACAGCGCTGCCGCCCGAATTGCAGAAAGTGGTCGCGAAATACCCGGTCACGCTCTTCGTCACCGTCGATTGCACGCCTTGCGACAACGCGCGCGCCCTGCTGCGCCAGCGCGGTATCCCGCACGCCGAGAAAATTGTGCAGTCCGGGGATGACGTCGACGCGCTGCAACGCCTGACGGGTACGCGCGATGTTCCAACACTCATGATCGGCGTGCAGGCGGTCCCCGGGTTGGAGCCGCAGGCCTGGAACGGCTATCTCAACGCGGCAGGCTACCCGCAGCAATCCATGCTGCCTGGAGGGTACGAGTACGCCGCACCAACGCCGCTACTGACCAAGCGTGAGACCGCCGAGCCTGCCGCCTCGCGCCCAGTTGTGCCCTTGCCCGCCGCCGAGCCGTTGCGCAATGCAGCCGGCATCAGGTTCTGAAGTGAAACTGCCCCAAGCTCGCTTCATTCGCGTCCCGTGGACCCGAAGGGGGCCACTGCATGGCCCTTGGGAGCTTCAGCACCTTCGGGCGGCCGGGCGGTACTGAAGCGACGACCCCTAGCTTACTTCGTTCGCGTCCCCCAAGGGGAGCTTCAGCACCTTCGGTCGGCCGGGCGGTACTGACACGGCCGAAGTGTCAGCGACAGGCTGAACCTCAGACCCGGCGCGCCTCAAGGCTGCCCGCGCCGACGGCCAGCCCCATCAACCAGAACAGCGCGCCCGCACCGAGCGCAGCGCCGACGACACCGAACAGCAGCGG
>JBDTSN010000251.1:0-4487 GCA_039931145.1 Burkholderiales bacterium
GTCGGTCTGCGGCTATCACATCCGCGAATCGGGCGCGACGCCGGCGCAGGAGATGGCGTATGCGTTCTGCATCGCCAAGGCGTATGCGGACGAGGTGATCCGCCGCGGCCTGCCAGTGGACGAATTCGCGGGACGTCTTTCGTACAACTTCAACATCTTTGGCAACCTCTTCGAGCAGGTTGCGAAGTTTCGCGCCGGCCGCGGGTTGTGGGCGAAGATCATGAAGGAGGAGTACGGCGCCGAGAAGCCGGGCTCGATGTGGCTGCGAATGATCGCGGCCGGCGGCGGCGGGGGCCTCACCTTCGAGCAGCCCGAGGTCAACATCGTGCGCGGCGCCTACTACGCGCTGATCAGCGCGCTGTCGGGTACGCAGACGATGGCGCTGTGCTCGTACGATGAGGCGTACACGATCCCGACCGAATATTCGGCGCGCGTCTCGCTGCGCACGATGCAGATCCTGATCGAGGAGATGGGTCTGACCGAGACGGTCGATCCGCTCGCCGGATCGTTCTACGTCGAGACGATGACGAACCAGATGCGTGCCGCGATCGAAGAGATCATGGCCGAGACCGATGCCGAGGGCGGCATCGTCAAGCTCGTCACCGACGGTACGGTCCAGTCGCGCGTTTCGGCGCAGGCCTACCGCATGCAGCGCGCAATCGAAAGCGGGGAGTTCCCGAAGGTGGGCGTGAACTGCTATCGCAACGACAAGGAAGACGATCACAAGGTCGAGTTCCATCCCTATAACGAGGAAGACGCGCGCGCACAGGTCGCAAGCCTCGACAAGATCCGCGCCGAACGTGACAACGAGGCAGTGACTGCCGCGCTCACGCGGCTGCGTGACGATGCGACCGCCGGCCGCAACGTGATGCCGGCCTTGATGGAGGCCGTGAAGGCCTACGCGAGCGTCGGCGAGATGACGCGCGAAATGGTCAGCGTCTTCGGGCGCTATCGCGAACCGGTGCGCTTCTGATGCTCAACCATCAACCGCGCCCCTTGAAGGAATGCACTACATGAATCCAGTTGAAAACTACCTTGCACCGGCGAGTCTCGACGAGGCGCTGGCGCAGTTGAGCAGCGGCGAGGTGACGATCCTCGCCGGCGGCACCGACCTGACGCCGCAAAGCCAGGCCGGCCGCGTCAAGTTCAAGCCGACGCTGATGAACATCCGGCATATCACTGAGCTCGGTGGCATCGCGCAAGATGGCGGCGAGATCCGGATCGGCGCGCTGACGACGGTCACCGAGATCATGGAAAGCGAATTGATTGCGCGCCATTTTCCGGTGCTCATCGAGGCCTGCCACCACTTCGCGAGTGATCAGATCCGCAATGCGAGTTCGCTCGGCGGCAATCTGTGCAACGCGTCGCCGGCGGGCGACATGTCGATTCCGCTGCTTGCGCTCGACGCGCGCGTCGAGCTCACGTCGAAGCCGAACGGCGCACGCAACACGCGCGCAATTCCGCTGAACACGTTCTTCACCGGGCCCGGCAAGACGCGGCGAGAGGCGAGCGAATTGCTGAGCTGCGTGCGCATCCCGCTGCCAGCGCCGGGGTACGTGGCGCGCTTTCTCAAGTTCGGCACTCGTGTCGGGCTCGACATCTCGACGATCTCGATCGCGATCGGCGGCACGTTGGATGCCGGCGTGCTCTCCAACGTGCGGGTCGCGTTTGGCGCCGTCGCGGCGACGCCGATCCGCGCCGCGCAGACCGAGGCGGCGCTCGAAGGCCAGCGGCTCGATGCGGCGCTGATCGATCGCGTTGCGCAGGTGGCGCACGATGAGGTCAAGCCGATCGACGACGTTCGCGCGAGCGCCTGGTATCGCAAGGAAATGATCCGCAACATGACGAAAAGGATGCTCGAAGATGTCGCACATGCATGAAATACAGTTTTCGCTGAACGGCATTCGCCAGAAGGCGCGCGTCCCGGCGACGATGAACGTGCTCGGCATGCTGCGCGACGTGCTCGGTCTCACGGGCACCAAGTACGGCTGCGGTGAAGGCGAATGCGGCGCGTGCACGATCCGCGTCGACGGCACTTCGATCAACTCATGTCTGATGTTCGCCGTCGATTGCGACGGCCGCGAAGTGATCACGATCGAGGGCCTCGCCAACGATCCGCAGGCCGACGCGCTGCGCGCAGCCTTTGTCGAGTACGGCGCGGTGCAGTGCGGCTTTTGCACGCCGGGCATGGTGATGCAGGCAGACCATCTGCTGCGAACGAATCCGCACGCCGACGCCGAAGCCATCAAGCGCGGCATCGAAGGCAACTTGTGCCGCTGCACCGGCTACAAGAAGATCGTCGATGCGATCGTCTCCGTCGGTCAGACCGCCGAATAGCGAAGGAAAAGCCATGAACGTCGCAGAAAAAGTCCGCACGATCGCCCCCGACACCCTGATCGGCAAGCGCATCCAGAAGCTCGATGCGCCCGACAAGGCGAGCGGGCGCACGCGCTACATCCACGACATCAATTTGTCGGGCCAGTTGCACGCCAAGATCTTGCGCTCCGATCGCATCCATGCGCGCATCGTCTCGATCGACACCTCGGCGGCGAAGGCCTTGCCGGGTGTCCACGTCGTGCTCACCGGCGCCGATATTCCCGACCAGCGCCCGATCGGCGTCGCCAAGGATCACTTCCCGCTCAAGGTCGGCCGCGTGCGCAGCGAGCGCGACGAGATCGCCGCCGTCGCCGCCGAGACGGTGGAGATCGCCGAGCAGGCGTTGAAGCTGATCAAGGTCGTCTATGAGGATCTGCCCGTCATCAGCGACCCGGCCGAGGCGATCAAGCCCGGCGCAGCGCTCATCCACCCGGAGCCGCACGGCGCCGACGGCAGCCACCTGCATCTGAAGCCGGGCGCGTCGATCGCGCACACCGGCAAGCCCGACAACATCGCGATGCGCTTTGACTACACGCACGGCGACGTCGTGCAGGGCGAGGCGGAGTCCGATGTCGTCGTCGAAGACAGCTTCCGCCTGCACTACGTGACGCACTGCTGCATGGGCGTCTCGGGGATCATTGCCGAGTTCGACACTGGCGGCAATCTGCTGATGTACTCGAACACGCAGGTGCCCTTTTTGCACAAGCGCGAGTTCGCCGAGTACCTCAACATGGACCCGGCGCGCATCCGCATCATCCAGCCACCGATCGGCGGCGGCTTCGGCTCCAAGCTCGACATCTATCCGTTCGAGGTGATTTGCCTCTATCTCGCGCGCGCCGCGAAGCGCCCGGTGAAGATGGTCTTCACGCGCGAGGAGGAGTTCCTCGCCTCGCCGACGCGCCAGCCGGTGCTGCTGACGCTGCGCTCGGGCTGCAAGAAGGACGGCACGCTCACCTTCCGCCAGGTCCACACGCTGCACGACAACGGCGCGTACACCTCTTGGGGCGCGACGACGCCGTTCGTGATGATGCAGACCTTCTCGTCGCTCTATCGCGTGCCGCATTGCGACTATCACACGGTCGCCGTCTACACCAACAATCCGTACGCCGGATCCTTCCGCGGCTACGGCAACCTGCAGGCGACTTTTGCAATCGAGCAGCACATGGACCAGCTCGCCGAAGCGATCGGCATGGACCCGCTCGCATTCCGCATGAAGAACGCGCAGGCGAAGGGCGAGGTCAGCGGCCAAGGCATGACGTTCAAGAGTTGCGGTTTCCAGGACTGCTTGACGTCAGCCGCCGAACGTAGCGACTTCGTGAACAAGCGCCACGCAAATGAAGCGCAGCGCGCTGCTCCGGGCCCGTTGAAGCGCGGGATCGGCATCGCGTCGATGTTGCACGTTGGCGGTGGGGCGAAGATCTATCCGTCTGACGGCTGCGGAACGATCCTGAAGATGGATGACTTCGCGAACGTGACGCTGATCACCGGCGCGTCGGAGATCGGCCAGGGCTCGGAGACGGTGCTTTCGCAACTCGTCTGCGAGGAGCTCGGTTTGCCGATGTCGGCCGTCACCGTCGTCAACAACGACACTGCGATCACGCCATGGGACGTCGGTGTGCACGCAAGCCGCACGACCTTCATCGCCGGCAATTCGGCGATCGGTGCGGCGAAGAAAGCGAAGGTGAAGATCCTCGCCGCGGCGGCGAAGAAGTTCGAATGCGACGAAAGTACGCTCGACCTGCGCGGCGGCCACGTGATCCGTGCCGAAAGCGGCGAGCCGGTCGTCGATCTGTCCCGCTTCATCCGAGGCCTGCACTTCCAGGACAAGGCCGAGCTCGTGATGACGACGTTCTACTACGAGCCGCCGAGCGTGCACCAGGACAAGGGATTCAAGGGCGACGTCTCGGCCGCGTATGCGTGGGCTTCGCAAGTCGTCGAGGTCGAGGTCGATACCGCGACCGGCATCGTTCGCATGTTGAAAGTCACCGGCGCGCACGACGTCGGCCGTGTCTTGAACCGGCTCGGCATCGAGGGCCAGATCGAGGGCGGCATTGTGATGGGCCAGGGCTACGCGCTGACCGAAGACCTGATGGTCGAGAACGGCGTCATGC
>JBDTSN010000252.1:0-4453 GCA_039931145.1 Burkholderiales bacterium
GGCCCTTCGGGCTGTCCTGGAAGCGATCCACGGCTTCGATGTCGTCGAACAGGAAAGGCAGGTCGAACACTTGCAGCTTGGGCGTGTAGCGACCGAACTTGGCGAGCGATGGCGCGATGACCTGCACGTCGCCGAGCAGCAGCGCTTCCATCTCCTTGCCGTCGCCGAACAACTGGCTGTTCGGGAAGACCTGCACCTCGACCTTGCCTGGCAGCGCCTTCTCGGCGAGTTCCTTGAACTTGATCGCCGCCTGCCCCTTGGGCGTCTGATCGGCGACAACGTGGCTGTATTTGATGACGATCGGCTGGGCCGATGCGGTCGCTTGCGCGACTGCGAAGACGGCCGCAACGGCCAGAAGTCGAAGTGACATAAGAAGAATCCCCTGATGATGACGCGAATGAAAAGGACACGCCGAGCTTAACCTGCCGCGATTGAGAGGCCAATGTGGAAACCACGCAGTGACACCACACTCATGGCGTCATTCTGATTCACATCAAGCCAAATCAGCGAGCCTGGCGGATATCCGCCACGCGCATGTCAGCTCTGCTTGAGCTGACGTGCGCGTGGATAGACGACGGTCTCCTCAATTGAGATATGGTCTCGATAGAGATCCGCGTAAATTTTCACCGCGACGCGCAGCGACTCGACGTCGGCGCTGATGCCCTCGGCAAACGCGTCGAGCACAGGGTCGATTTCGCTCCAGTCCACCTCCAGCCAGCCATGGTCCTGCTGCAAACGGCGTACATGGCCGACAAGCTCGACATCACCGCTGTCGAGCAGCCCTGGAAAGACTTCACTCTCCTCATTTTCATGGTGCTGGCGCGCGTGAGCGTTGAAGAAGTCGCGCAGCGCGCGGGCCTCAACGCGTGTCGCTTCGTCGGCGCCATCGCTCTGAATCCTGTCGACGAGCAGTTGCAGGTCGGCGAGTGACTGAAGAATGCGCCTGTGCATGTGATCCAGCACTTCGAGCAATGGCGGCGCCGGCTCGCGGTTCGGGCGTTGCGGACGTGCGTTCTTGGTGATCATGCTGCGCTCCTCTGCAAATGTTTGCGCCCATTCTTCGCTTCAATCCGACGGCGAGTTTGAGCTTAGTCAACTCAGCGGCAGTCCGCGACGCAAGCCCGAGCGTATCGGAGCAGCGCAAACCTATGCGAGCGCCAGGGTTGTGGCTGCGGTTCGATCTCACTGCGCGGGCGCTCCGCTTCCAGCGAACACAGTTCAGCCACGTCGACACTTTTCAGCATCTGAGCTTGTCTCCCTGGCGCACCCAGCCGGACTCCATGCAAGCGCCAAGCTTCACCTGAGCGAGATCATGGCCGACCAGCTCGAAGGTCAGCCGATCCGCGTCGCCGACCACCGCTTCGGCTTCGCGGGCCAGGGCTCGAGTTGCGGCGGCTCGCTTTCAGCCGAGAAGGCGATGGCCTGCGCCCTTTGACAGCCCCGTGTGTTTTGCGCGCACGGGTCACTGCTTTGCTTGAGTGCACGTTTCGGGGGTGGGTGTCGCGTGGAGTGACACACCCCGCCACGACCCCGTGACTACCCAGCGGCGTATCGCCGAGCCAGCCAGTGATCGATCGACAACACGCCGGGCCCGCGCGCCATCAAGTAGAGCAGCACGGCGATCCAGGTGCCGTGCGTCGCATATGCGCCGGGATAGACAAAGATCTGGATCACGAGCGTCATGACGAGCAGCGCGAAAGATGACAGGCGCGTTGCGAGCCCGATGAGAATCAGCACCGGGAACAGGTGCTCGGCTATCGCCGCCAACGGCGCGGCGATCTCGGGTGCAATGATTGGCAGCCGGTATTCATCCTGGAACAGCGCGACCGCCGAATCCGAAAGTCGTGGCCAGCCAACGGTGAATTCACCGGTCACGATGTTGATCGCGAGATTCTGAACCTTGGTCTGCCCCGAATTCCAGAACACCGCTGCGATCGAGAACCGCGCGATGAAGGCGATCAGGCGGTGCGGAATGCGCTCGAACAGGCCGACGAGCACGAGCAGCATGGCGGGCAACGCCGACGATGCCGATGCCGGTGTGCTGCGCGAGGTGCTGGTGTTCATGACGAGGCCCTCCGTGGCAGATGAATTGACGTGACGGCGCCCCGGCCCAGCAGGAGCGCTAGTGCGGCGGAAAGATCGAAGTCAGGCGCGCCGTCGATCGCGCTTTGTGCCGCATCGGCCAGACCCTGGCCCTGCAAGACTGCAGTTGCGAACTGCGCCACAGCCGGCGCCAACGTGAGCACGAGCACGTCCAGATCGCTGCGCACGACGAGCGCCGACTCGCCGATGCCGGGGTCGATCTGGCCGAAATCGCCTTCGCCCTGGTGCGCGGCCCAGATCGAGACAATCGCGTGCTTCGAGCGCACGACCGACACGCAAGGGTGCAGCTCCAGGCGCAGCTCTCCGATGCGCTCGCCGCTCGCCAGGGCGAGTTCGATCGCCTCCCTCGCGACCGGCATCGCATCTGCCGCGTGATAGGCGTGCACGCGGGCGAGTTCGAGGCGCGCGACATCGGCCAGATACGGTACCGACTGCGCAGGCTCGAATGCGTCGATAAAGGTCGGAAAGTCTGCACCGTAGTGGGCCAGCACACGTGAACGCGGCGGAGACTGGCGCACGAAGCGCGCGGCCATGGCACGAAAGAACTCCTCGCCGACGAGTTCTTGCACGACGGGGAAGGTGTCGGCCAAGGCGTCGATCAGCGAGCTGACGACGTTGTTGCGGTAGACGCTGAAGCGCGCTGCGGGGTCGGATCCGTTCCACGTCACAAGGCCTTCGGGGCACGCCAGACCGGGATCGAGGAGCGCCGCCACGAAACTGCGTTGGTCGAGCGCATTGCCGGCGATCACGCGTGAACCCGGTGGACGGACGCGACCGGCGCGGGCAGCATCGCCTCGGCGCGCCGTGCCTCGGCCAGCAGCGTGGTGAACGCTGGGATGTCGTTGTCGCGCTCGAGCAGCGTCGGCTGCGCACCGAGCTGCTCGATGACGCGCGCGTACAAGGACCAGACCGCCTCGTCCACCGGCGTGCCGTGGCTGTCGATGACTAACGGCGCACCGGCAGCGTCTTCATTGCGCGTGAAGCCAGCAAGGTGGATCTCGCCCACCGTGTCGAGCGGCAGGCTCTCGATGAACGCCCAGGCATCGCGGTCATGATTCACGCAGGAGACGTGAACATTGTTCACGTCGAGCAGCAAGCCGCATCCGGTGCGCCGGATGAGGTCGCTCAGAAACTGCGCTTCGCTCATCGTCGAGGCGGCGAACTCGACGTAGGTCGCGGGGTTCTCGATCAGCATCCGGCAGCCCAGCCGTTCCTGCACATGGTCGATGTGCTCACACACTCGGGCCAGCGTCGCGGCGTCGTAAGGCAGCGGCAGCAAGTCGTTGTAGAAAACGTCGTTATGCGTCGACCAGGCGAGATGTTCGGAGAACGACGCCGGCTGATAGCGATCGATAAGTGCTTTCAAGCGTGCGATGTGAGCCTCGTCGAGTGCGCTATCGGCGCCGATCGACAGCCCGACGCCGTGCAGCGACAACGGGTAGTGCTCACGGATGCGGCCCAGGAAGTGATGGAACGGCCCGCCGTCGACCATGTAGTTCTCGGCGTGCACTTCGAAGAAGCCGATCTCAGGACGGGTTTCGAGCACCTCCCGAAAATGCTGCGGCTTGAGCCCGACGCCACAGCGCGCTGGCAGGTCACCGGCGTGCCGAGCCGCCGCCCGCGGGACGATAGGAGCGCCCTGTCGCGAACAGATGACCGCGACTGAATCGCGATCGGGTTGGAACTGCGGGCTTGACATGGCGGGGGCGTGTCGATGATTTCGTTGCAAATGGGCTTTCTCGCGCGGCGTCCCGGCGAACTTCCGATGGTCTGTCCGTCGCCTCGACCTCGTCCACTTTAGGCGCTCGAAGAGTGCGATACCTTACAGCTCGAACCGCACTCTCGATGCACGTCTTCGACCTTCTCGGCGTCGTTCCAGATCTGGTCGAAGAGCTGGAGGTAAGTCGCTGTGAATGGCGGCTCGTCCATCTTGTTGCCCAGGTTCGAGACGGCGTTGCCGGGCTGGTAGCCGAGGTCGACGGCGGTGAAGCCGTGCAGCGGCATGTAGACGGCGCGGGCGTCACCCGTGCCGCCGGCCTCCACGCAGGCAAAGGGCTGCATCGGCGCCTGCGTGCGGTTGGACATGAAGCGCGCCTTGCGGCGTAGCCAGTCGGCGCATTCGCGGGCGATGGCACGCTGGGTGAGCTTGTTGCGCAAGTGAATCGCGAACTCACTGCCGTACAGGCTGCGTTCGCGGTTGAGCTTGGGGATGTGGAATTCCTTACCTACTATCGGCACTTCGGCTTGGCGCAGCTTTCTGCGCATGCGGCGGCCATGCAGCCTTGAGCCTTCCGCGCGGCGGGCCGGGTCAAGGGCGGGCGCAGCCCGGCGGCAGCGCACCCTTGACGCG
>JBDTSN010000253.1:0-4450 GCA_039931145.1 Burkholderiales bacterium
CCGAGTGGAAGAACACCGGCGCCGCGAAGCACAGCGGCGCGACGCGGTCGAGCAGGCCGACCGCGCCCGTCACCGTCGCCTTGCCGCCCCAGTGGCGCACCCCGGCGTCGCGCTTGAGCGCCTTCATCACGAAATCGCCAAGCGTACCTACGGCGCCTGCAAGTGCGCCCATTGCGATCGCCTGCCCCGGTTTGAACGGTGTCGCCCAGTAAAGCAGCCCGCCGACGAGCCCGGCCGCGAGCGCGCCGCCGAACCAAGCGCGCCACGAGAACGTGCGGCTGATATGGCGCGCGACGGGCATGCTGCGCAGCCGGCGCGAGATTGCTTCCTGCGCGATGTAGGCGCTGGCGACCACTGCGACCAGGTAGAAAACGAGGAAGGCGCCGCGCCCGCTGTAGCCCGGAAATTCGAGCAGCAACAGCGCGGGCGCGTGGCTCATGCCGTAGACGCAGACCATGATGCCCCACTGGATCTTTGCGGTGCGCTCGAGAAATCGCTGCGGGTCGTCGCCGAAGGCGCTCACGACGGGTATCGCAAGAAAGCTGTACACCGGGATGAAGACCATGAACAAATTCAGGCTCTGCGCGCCGGCGAGAACGAACTGCGCCGGCAGAATCACAAAGAACGCGAGCAGCAGGCTGCGATGATCGGCACGCCGTGTGTGGGTGAGGGTGATGAACTCGCGCAGCGCCACGAACGACAGCACGGCGAACAGCAGCGTCGCGCCGACCGGCCCCGACACCCACGCGATCCAGAACGCGAGCGCACCGATCCAGACCGCGCTCAGGTCGCGCTTGTAGCGCTGTCGGCGCTCGCGCAATCGTTCATCGTCGGTATCGCTGAGCGAACGCACCTGCGCTGCGATCGAGACGATTGCGAGCAGGCCGAACAGCACGACGAACAGCAACGCCACCTGATGCGTCACGCTCAAGCCACGCAGTGCGCCCATCAGTTCGCGCCCTCCACGCTTCCCACGCGGCCAGGGATCTGATTCACGCGGCCACCTCGCGCAAAGCGACCACGGCTGCGCGTGCGCGATCGAGGAACTCGCGCTTGTCCTCGCCCGGCACGAGTTGCAGCGGCGCGCCGAAGGTGACCGAGCACAGGATCGGCACCGGCACGACCTCACCCTTGGGCATCACGCGCTGCACGTTGTCGATCCAGGTCGGGATGAGTTGCACTTCGGGGAAACGCTCTGCCAGGTGATAAAGGCCCGCCTTGAACGCCTGCGGTTCACCCTTGTTGCTGCGCGTGCCTTCTGGAAAGATGACGAGCGAATCGCCCGCCGCCAGCGCCTGCGCGAGCGGCTCGAGCGGATCTTCCTCTTCGCCGCGGGTGCGGCTGACGTAGACGGCGTTGAAGACCTCACGCGTCAGCCAGTGCCTGAAGCGGCTCTTCGTCCAGTAGTCCTTCGCCGCGATCGGCCGGGTGCGCGTGCGCAGGTCGCGCGGCAGCGCGGCCCAGATCAGCACCCAGTCGAAATGGCTTTGGTGATTCGCGAAGTAGATGCGCTGCTCGGCCTTCGGCGGGCAGCCGTACCAGTGGCCCTGCGCACCCGTGATCAGGCGCGCGAGGCCGGCGAGGAAGAAGCCGGCGACGTCGACGCGGTTCATCACGCGGGGTCAGTCATCCGATGTTGCCGTGGGCTCAGAGTCTGCGAATGAATCCGGCGCGCCCGAGCGGGTGTGTCGGATTTGTTCACAGGCTCTCAGTGCCGGAAGTGGCGCACACCGGTGAGCACCATCGCGATGCCGCGTTCGTTCGCCGCGGCGATCACCTCGTCATCACGCATGCTGCCGCCGGGCTGGATGACGCTACTCGCGCCGGCATCCACCACGACGTCGAGCCCGTCGCGAAACGGGAAAAAGGCGTCGCTCGCAACCGCCGATCCGGCGAGCGTGAGGCCCACGTTCGCGGCCTTGATGCTCGCAATGCGCGCCGAGTCGATGCGGCTCATCTGACCGGCGCCGACGCCGAGCGTCATGCCGCCGCCGCAGAACACGATCGCGTTGCTCTTGACGTACTTGGCGACGGTCCAGGCGAAGAGCAGGTCGTCGAGCTGCTGCGGCGTTGGCTGCTTGGCGGTCACGACTTTGAGCTCGCCGCGATCGAGTTCACGGTTGTCCGCGCTCTGAATCAAGAGGCCGGAGCCGACGCGCTTCACGTCGTGCATGTTGCGCCCGCGCGCCCAGGCCGTCTTGCCGTCACGCTGCACGCCGTCGAGCGCGATCTGCAGCACGCGCGTGTTCGCCTTTGCCTTGAACACCTCGCGCGCCTCGTCGCTGAACGCCGGCGCAATCAGCACCTCGACGAATTGCTTCGCAACGAGCGCCGCGGCGGCGCCATCGACCGTCGTGTTGAACGCGATGATGCCGCCGAAGGCCGAGGTCGGGTCGGTCTTGAACGCCTTGTCGTAGGCGTCGGCCGCTGTCGCGCCGATCGCGACACCGCACGGATTCGCGTGCTTGACGATCACACAGCACGGTGTTGCGGCGTCGAACGACTTCACGCATTCCCACGCCGCATCGGCGTCGGCGATGTTGTTGTAGGAGAGCTCCTTGCCCTGCAACTGCGCCGCGCTGACGAGCGATCCGGGAGCGGGGTACAGATCGCGATAGAAGGCTGCGCTCTGGTGCGGGTTCTCGCCGTAGCGCAGATCCTGCAGCTTGACGAAGCGGCCGTTGCTCTGGGCCGGGAATTCACTGCGCGTGCCGTCGGGCCGGAGCGCCGAGAGGTAGTCGCTGATCGCCGCGTCGTAGTTGCTGACGCGGTTGAACGCGGCGACGGCGAGCGCGAAGCGCGTCGCGCGGCTTACCGCGCCGTCGCTCTGCAGCTCGGCGAGTACGCCGGCGTACTGCGACGCGTCGGTCAGCACCGCAACATCGTTCCAGTTCTTCGCCGCCGAGCGCACCATCGCCGGGCCGCCGATGTCGATGTTCTCGATCGCGTCCTCGAGCGTGCAGCCTGCCTTCGCAACCGTTGCCTCGAACGGATAGAGATTGACGACGAGCAGGTCGATCGCGGCGATGCCGTGCGCCTTCAGCGCCTCGATGTGCTCGGGCAGGTCGCGCCGCGCGAGCAGGCCGCCGTGGATCATCGGATGCAGCGTCTTCACGCGGCCGTCGAGCATCTCGGGGAAGCCGGTGTGCTCCGCCACTTCCGTCACCAGCAGCCCGGCGTCCTGCAATAACTTGGCCGTGCCGCCGGTCGAGAGCAGCGCGCAGCCGAGCGCGTTCAGCGCACGTGCGAATTCGACGATGCCGGACTTGTCGGAGACGGAGATCAGGGCTTGCATGGGTTCCTTCGTTGGGCCATGGAAAAGAATCGCCGTGGCTGGATTTGCCCTCTCCCTCTGGGAGAGGGCAGGCGATCGGTCGGCCTATGGCCCTCACCTCAGCCCTCTCCCAGAGGGAGAGGGGGAAAACTCGAACACTCAGCGGTCTACTTGATGAGTTTGTGGTCGAGCAGCTTGCGGCGCAGCGTGTTGCGGTTGATGCCCAGCCACTCGGCGGCGCGCGACTGGTTGCCCTCGGCGTGCTTCATCACCACTTCGAGCAGCGGGCGTTCGACGACGCGCTGCATCATCTCGTACATTGCGCTCGGATCGGTGCCGCCCAGGTCCCGGAAATAGGTCTCCAGGCTGTCGCGGACGCATTCCTCGATATGCTTTTTCGTCATGCCGCTTCCAGCAGGAATTCTCCCTCGATGCCGACCAACGCCTCCGGCAGGCGGTGGTGACGCGCCCCGAGCGCGTCGAACCAGTCGCTCACCGCGCGCAGTTGTCGTTCGCAATCTTCGAGCGTGTTCATGTGCGCGCGAAATGTCTCGCCACCGGGCAGGCCACGCACCGCCCAGCCGATGTGCTTGCGCGCCGTGCGCACACCGGCAAACTCGCCGTACAGCTTGTAGTGATCATGCAGGTGGTCGACGAGCCAGGTCTTGACCTCGCGCACCTCGGGTGAAGATCGATGCGTGCCGGTGGCAAGGTAATGCGCAATGTCGCCGAAAATCCATGGCCGGCCCTGCGCTGCGCGGCCGATCATGATCGCGTCGGCGCCGGTTCGCGCGAGCACCTCGGCGGCTTTCGCGGGGGAATCAATGTCGCCGTTGGCGATGACGGGAATCGACAGCGTGGACTTCACCGCGGCCACAGTGTCGTATTCGGCCTGACCCGTGTAGCCCTGCTCGCGCGTGCGGCCGTGCACCGCGATCATCGCAATGCCGGCGCTCTCGGCGGCGCGCGCAAGGCGCACTGCGTTGCGCTCGCTCGCGCACCAGCCGGTGCGCATCTTGAGCGTCACCGGCACGCCGCGCGGCGCGCACGCGGCGACCACCGCCTCGATGATCTGCATCGCAAGCGGCTCGTCCTGCATCAGCGCCGAGCCGGCCCACTTGTTGCAGACCTTCTTCGCCGGGCAGCCCATGTTGATGTCGATGATCTGCGCGCCGC
>JBDTSN010000254.1:0-4435 GCA_039931145.1 Burkholderiales bacterium
TTGACCAGCCAGCCGGTGGCGCCGGCGGCGCGGCCGGCCTGCTTCATCTGGTCGCTCGACTCGGTGGTCAGGATCAGGATCGGCGTCGCCTTGAACTTCGGGTTCTCGCGCAGCTTCTTTGTGAGGCCGATGCCGTCCAGCCGCGGCATGTTCTGGTCCGTCAGCACGAGATCAAAATCGCGGCCGACCGACTTTTCCCAGGCGTCCTGGCCGTCTACGGCCTCTACGACCTGATAGCCGGCGCTCTTGAGCGTGAACGAAACCATCTGGCGCATGGAGGCCGAGTCGTCCACGGCGAGGATCGAATGCATAAAGGGGTACTCCGGGAGTCTCTTGGGATATCGGCCGGCGGCCGTTACGCTTTAGAACAGGCCTTGGAACAGGCCTTGGAACAGGTCTTAGAACAGCTCGACCGAGCCCGCGTCCATCTCGTCCTAGGTGACTGGATTCGGGCGCAGCGGCGCTTCTTCGACCGCGCTCGGGCCGTCGTCGTCGTCGTCGGGCATCGCATCGCGCGCGAGTTGGTCGGCGCAGCTTCGCAGTCGGCGGTGCGAATGCTCGACCAGTTGCGATGCCATGTCCTGAAACTGCAAGGCGACAACCGCATTGCCGAGGTGGTGCAGCGCGCCGGCGATCGCGGGCTCGGCGCAGGCTGCCGCGCTGCCCTGACCTGCGGCGCTCAACGTCGCATGCGCACCGTGAAAGCTCGCGAGCAGCGTGGCGCAGGCGTCGTCGAGCAAGCGCTGCAGCCGGTCCAGGTCATTGCCGACCATGTTCAGATGGTCTTGCAACTCGACAGCGGCAAGCAGCGTGAGGCCGCCCGCGCGCGGCTGCAAGGCATCGTCGGTGATCGGCATCATCGATTCAGGTTCGTCGAGGTGAATTGAGAAGCTGTGCTCCCGACAGCGCACGGCAGCCGGCCGCTTGAACAAGGCATACCGCAATTTCGGCATCCATAGCCGATTCATGAGAGCGCTGCTGCGCGGACGGAAATCGTGCACCGCCGCAGCGCGGCATACTTCGCACCATGATGTCGTCCGCCGCCGAGCGCTGCCTGCGCGTCCTGCACCTCGAGGATTCGGAGCTCGACCACGAGCTGACGCTCGCGCAACTGCGCCGCGGCGGCCTGAACGTGGCGATGAAGCGCATCGACTCCGAGCCCGAGTTTCTGCGCGCCCTCGAGCACGACTGGGACGTCGTCATCTCCGACTACAACCTGCCGGGCTTTTCGGGCCTCGTCGCGCTCGACCTGTTGAAGGCGAGCGGGCTGGCCGTTCCCTTCCTGCTGCTGTCGGGCGAGATCGGCGAGGACGCAGCGGTCGAGGCGATGCGCAATGGTGCGAGCGACTACTTGCTGAAGAACAACATGGCGCGCCTCGTGCCTGCCCTGCTGCACGCGGTGGAGGCGAACGAAACGCGGCTCGCGCACCGGCTCGCGGATCACGAACTCGGCCAGAGCAAGCAACGCCTGCGCGAACTTGCGCAGCATTTGCAGACGAGCGTCGAGGCCGAACGGGCGGCGATCGCGCGCGAGATCCACGACGACGTCGGTGGCTCCCTCACCGCGCTCAATTTCGATCTGGCGTGGATCGCGCGTCATTCCGATTCGCCCGAAGTGCGCCAACGCGTCGCGAGCGCGATTGAGACCGTGGCACATGCGATCGAGGCGAGCCAGCGCGTGATGCACAACCTGCGCCCCGCGATCCTCGAGCAGGGGCTCGTTGCCGCGCTGCAATGGATGTCGAGCCGCTTCGAGCGGCGCACCGGTGTCGCCTGCCGCTTTCGCACCGATTGCGAGGCGCTGGAACTGCCGGCCGGCGTGCCGCTTGTCGCCTACCGGACGGCGCAGGAGGCGCTGACCAACATCACCAAGCATGCCGGCGCGACGCAGGTCATGATCGACCTCACCCTCTCGGCCGGCACGCTCACGCTGGAGATCACCGACAACGGACGCGGGCTGCGTAGCGTTGACCTTGCCAAGGCGCGCTCATTCGGCATCCGCGGTTTGCACGAACGGGCGAGCACGGTTGGCGGCTGGGTCGATCTCTCCAGCCACGGGCGCGGCACGACGCTGATTCTCTCGGTGCCGCTCGACGGCGGCGAGGAGGCGTTCGATTCGGCGGCCGGCATCGAGGCGCAAACGCGTGACGCGCAGAGCGACCCGAGCGCCTGGGGGGATCTTTGAGATGAAGCGCGATTCACCGGCCGCAACAGCCGCGACGCAAGCGATGCACTCGTTGAGCGCAACCAGTACATTGACTGCGCTCGTGCGCTCGACCCGGATCGCAAGGGCGACGCGATGATCCGCGTCATGCTGTGCGACGACCACGCGCTGATCCGGCGCGGCATTCGCGACACGCTCTCCGACGCGCCCGATATCGAGGTCGTCGGCGAGGCGGGCGACTACGGCGAGTTGCGCACGCTGCTGCGCACCACGCCGTGCGAGGTGCTCGTGCTCGATATCAACCTGCCGGGGCGCAGCGGGCTCGATGTGCTGCATGTGTTGAAGGATGAAGGCTCGGCCCTGCGCGTACTCGTCGTCAGCATGTATCCCGAGGATCAGTACGCGATCCGCGCGCTGCGCGCCGGTGCGTTCGGCTACGTCAACAAGGGGGGCGACCCGGCGCTCATCGTCACTGCCGTGCGCACCGTGGCGCAGGGGCGCAAGTACGTGACGCCCGAGATCGCGCAGATGCTCGTCGAAAGCCTGACGACGCCGGTGAGCGCGCAGGCGCACGAAAAGCTCTCGGACCGCGAACTGCAGACGCTCGTCTTGATCGCCTCGGGAAGACGCCTGTCCGACATCGCCGTTGAGTTGAGCCTGAGCCCGAAGACGGTGAGCGTCTATCGCGCGCGCGTGCTCGAAAAGCTCGGTCTGACGAACAACTCGGAGATGACGGTCTACGCGATTCGCAACGGGCTGGTCGGCGATTGACGAATGACGCCCTCCCCCGCTGGGGGAGGGTGGGGAGGGGGCCGCGAGCAACGGTGGGCGCATCGCAGGAAGACCCCCATCCCCGCCTTCCCCCAGAGGGGGACGGAGTTGCCGGGAGTGCACGTGGGCGAAGCCACACGCCGCCATCCCTGCCTTCCCCCAGTGGGGGAAGGGGCCAGAAACTTCTTGCGTACCGTCATCGAATCGTTACGCAAGCTTCATAAACTCGCCGCATGGCCACCTCCACCCCCGCCGTCCCGCAGCTCAACCGCGAGATGGCGATCCTCGAGTTCAATCGCCGCGTGCTCGCCCAGGTACGCCGACCGGACGTGCCGCTGCTCGAGCGCTTGCGCTACATCTGCATCGTCTCGTCCAACATGGACGAGTTTTTCGAGGTGCGCCTCGCCGATTACATTGAGGACGCCAGGCTGCCGGGCGCCGGCGCGCTCGACGCCGATCTGGAGACGGTGGCGCGCGCCGCGCACGCGCTGATCGACGACCAGTACAGGGCGTTCAACGACGAGGTGATGCCCGATCTGCGGCGCGCCGGCATCGCCATCGTCAGCCACGCGGAGCGCGACAAGGCGCAGCGTCGCTGGGTCGACGCGTTCTTCCAGACACAGGTGCGCCCGCTGCTCGTGCCGGTCGGGCTCGACCCTTCGCACCCGTTCCCGCAGGTCGCCAACAAGTCGCTGAACTTCATCGTGCGGCTCGACGGCAAGGACGCGTTCGGGCGCGAGAACACGATCGCGATCCTGCGCGTGCCACGCGTCCTGCCGCGCGTGATCCGGCTGCCGGACAAGATATCGGGTGGCATGCAGGCCTTCGTGCTGTTGACGAGCGTGATCCGCGCCCATCTGGCCGAGTTGTTCCAGGGCCGACGCGTCGAGGTCTTCTCGCAGTTCCGCCTGACGCGCGACTCGGAACTCGCGGTCGACGAGGAAGAAGTCAAGAACCTTCGCCAGGCATTGCGCTCGGGCCTGACGACGCGTCACTTTGGCCAGGCGACCAGGCTCGAAGTGGGCCGCAGTTGCCCGCGCGATCTGTCGGACTTCCTGTTGCATCAGTTCGCGCTGCCACAGGCGGCGCTCTATGCCGTCAACGGGCCGGTGAACCTGGTGCGCTTGAACACGTTGATTGATGCCGTGAAGGCGCCGGCGCTGCATTTCCCACCGTATGCGCCGTCGTGGCCGGCGGCGTGGCCGCGCGAGCAGTCGATCTTCGCGCGCCTGAAGCAGGGTGACTTGCTGCTGCACCACCCCTTCGAGTCCTTCGATCCGGTCGTTCAGTACTTGCGCGAGGCGGTGCACGACCCGAACGTGCTGGCGATCAAGCAGACGATCTATCGCACCGGCGGCGAGTCGCCGCTGATGGACTTGCTGATCGAAGCCGTACGCCGCGGCAAGGAGGTGATGTGCGTCGTCGAGTTGAAGGCGCGCTTCGACGAAGAGGCCAACATCAACTGGGCCGAGCGGCTCGAGGCGGTCGGCGCGCAGGTCG
>JBDTSN010000255.1:0-4429 GCA_039931145.1 Burkholderiales bacterium
GCGCCTGCGCGAACAGGTGATCCTGCAAGGCCTCGCGGTGCTTGTACAGCGCGTCTGAGGCGCGGTACAGGCGGTTCAGGTCCATCGCCTCGAAGTTGAAGTCGATCAGCTCGCCGAGCGCCGAGCGCTGCTGCAGCCACGCGTGGGTGGCCAGCTCGCTGCCCGGGTGGGCCATGCGAGCGACGATGTTGCCAACGGCAGCGGCGATCTGCGGACGGTTCAGGCCGAGTTCGGCGAGCTTGGGCTCGAAGGCGCACTGGCGCATCGCCGACAGCGCCGCATGCTCCACACCCACGCCGCGCGGGCGCACCAGTTCGAGCGAGTCCAGATCGACCTCTTGGTATCGGCCCGGCTCGTCCGGCTCCGCCTTGGCGGCAGCGGCGGGCGTGATGCTCGCCGCCGACGGCTGCAAGGCGATCAACTGCGCCGCATAGCGCTGCGCCAGGGCTTGGCCCGCATCGGACAGCGTTGGATCGAGCAAGGAGGTCTGACCTCGAAGCAACTCATCGATGCGCTGGGCAAGCCCCGGCCACTGCTCCTGCGGCAGCTCGAAGTGGCTACCCAGGTTGAGCAGCGTGGTTTGCTTGACGGCGCTGCCCACCCGGGCGGTCTGCACCAGGCGGTGGGTCGTGTAGGGCTCGCCGGATGTGCGGTTGCGGGTTTGGGTGCGCCGAATGAACATCGCCTGATGCTGCACCAGAACGTGCACAGTAGATCATCTGTTACAAACTATTATGGCACTACATTTCACTTTTCAAGCCAGGTCCAGCATCCATGCGGGTTGGCGGCCGACGAGGTCGGAAAATGGGCTGAAATGTGACAAACCTGGGCTAGGAGCGCAACGCTGACAAGCGCGCTGGCAACTCCGTTCCCGCTTTGGTGACAACGCATCGGGTCACCGTAGCCTGAACCGGCTCAAGTGCAATGCAACTTCCGGATCTGCCAAGACCATGCCTTGGCTGCGGCGTCGCTGCGTGACAGCATCCCGGCCCTGGGGGTGCCCGCTACGATAGTGCATGCACACCCGAACGAATCGGCCATGATCCGGCTTCAACCTCTGGCGCGCCTGCGTGCGATGCTGCGCCGCTGGAATGCCCTACTGCGCGGCGACTACTGGTTTCCGCACGTGCCTCTGGCACTGGCCATGGCGGCGGGCGGCGTACTGTTGCTGGAACTGAACTTCGGCGATCAATGGCGGCACTACGCGGATGCGGTGGCACATGGTCGCTTCGACCTTGCGCCGCGGCTGCTGCCGCCGTTGCTCATCGGCGGCGGCATGCTGATCATGGCGATCGGGCTGCTGTGGCGCTCGCGTCTGGCATGGACCATGGCGCTGCTGCTGGTGTTGACCGGAGCCACCAGTCTGATGTTGGGCCGGCATTTCAACGGCCACCTTCTGCTGGTGTACTTTGCAGTAGTGACGGTGGCGCTGTTCATCGCCTGGCGCCAGTTCGACCGCAGCAGCGTCGCCGCCAGCACGCTGTTTGCCGTGACCTCGGTGGTGATGCTGCTGATGTACGCCACTTTCGGCGCGTATTACCTGGGGCAGGATTTCAAGCCGCCCATCACTGACCTGATCACCGCGCACTACTACGCGCTGGTGACGATGAGCACCGTCGGCTATGGCGACATCATTCCGCAGACGTCGGAGGCCAAGCTGTTCGCCGTCTCGATCATCATTCTCGGCGTGGCCGTGTTCGCCACGTCGCTGACCGCCGTGATCGCGCCGATGGTCAGCAAAAGCTTGCAACGTATCGTCAATCACAAGGGGGGGCGCATGAAACGGGAACATCACTTCGTCGTCATCGGTAGCGGGTCGCTGGCCATCAACACGTCGCGCGAACTGGCGCGTCGTGGCCATCCGGTGACCCGCGTCGTACGCAAGGCGCCCGACAATGTCGAGCCGCGCGACAGTGACACCGACCTGGTGGTGGGTGACCCGAGCAATATCGAGGTCCTTCGCGAGGCAGGCGCGCATCGCGCCGAGGCGGTGCTGGCGATGATGGTCGAAGATTCGGAGAACGCCTTCGTCATCCTGGCGGTGAAGGAACTCGGCGGCAGCGCGCGCACCGTGACGGCGATCAACGATGCAGCGAATCTCAGCCGCGTCAAGCTGGCGCAACCCGACGTGGTGTTCTCGCCGCAGATGATGGGCGGCGAGCTGATCGCGATGCTGCTCAGCGGCGAGGAAGTCACATCGGACTTCGTGATGAAACATGTGTTCCGGCGCAATGACGAGCAGCCCGCGGGCACTTGACTGTTCCGCTGCGCATCGAGCAGGCCGGCAAAGTCTTCGTGTTCACGCCGTGGCGGCACGACTGCTCGCCACCACTGCGCGTCACCAGAGCCGGCAGGGTCGATCGTGATGCGCCCTCGGTCGCCGTCGCGAAACGTGTATGGTGTCCTCATACTGCGGCCGGCATCCACGCTCGGCCGGGCGCATGAACCGGGAGGCCATGTCGATCTTGCAGCGGCTGCGGCCAGCACCAATGGCATCACATGCCCGCGGCCTCGCGCTGTGGGTCTGCTTGACACTGGCGTCGGCATTCGCCTCGGCGGCGCCGGTGCTCGTGCTGCAAGTGCACGATGCGATCGGCCCGGGTAGCGCCGACTACGTGCTGAGCGGCCTGAAGCAGGCCCGTGAGCAGAGCGCGCCGCTGGTCGTGATCGAGATCGACACACCCGGCGGGCTGGACAGCGCGATGCGCGACATCATCCAGGCGATGCTCGCGTCTCCCGTGCCGGTCGTCGTGTATGTGAGCCCTGAGGGCGCGCGCGCGGCGAGCGCCGGTACCTACATCCTGTATGCGGCGCAGATCGCGGCGATGGCGCCTGCCACGACACTGGGAGCGGCGACGCCGGTCGAGATCGGGATCGGCGGCGGTGGCAGTGAGCGCCCGGCCGCGGCGGCTTCCGCAGCCAGCAGCGCTGCGCCCGATGCGTCGGCCGACGCGATGGCGGCGAAACGCGTCAACGATGCGGCAGCGTTCATCCGCGGCCTGGCGCAGAAGCACGGGCGCAATGCGCAGTGGGCTGAACGCGCGGTGCGCGAAGCGGTGAGCCTGACGGCTGCCGAAGCCTTGCAGCAAAACGTCATCGACGTCGTCGCTGCCGATGTGCCGGATCTGCTGTCGCAGATCGACGGCCGCACCGTGCGCGTGCGCGATCAGGACACTGTGCTGCACACGAAAGGCGTGACGACCCAAGTTCTGCTGCCCGACTGGCGCCAGCGGCTGATGTCGGTGATCGCCAATCCGAGTCTTGCGCTGGTGCTGATGATGATCGGCATCTACGGGCTGATCTTCGAGTTCGCCTCACCCGGTTTTGGCGTCGCCGGTATCGCCGGTGCGATCTGTCTGCTGCTCGGCCTGTATGCGTTGCAGATGCTGCCGGTCAACTATGCCGGCCTTGGCCTGCTGCTGCTGGGCATGCTGCTGTTCGCCGCCGAATTGCATGCGCCGAGCTTCGGCGCACTCGGTGCTGGCGGTGTTGTCGCCTTCATCGCCGGCGGCGTGCTGCTGTTCGACAAGGCACAGCCGGAGTTCGGCGTGCCGCTCTGGCTCATCCTGGCACTTGCCGCGAGTTCGGCAATCGTCGTCCTGCTCGGTGGCAGCATGGCGATGCGAGCGCGCAACCGCCCGGTTGTTCTTGGCCTCGACGATCATGTCGGGCTGCTTGGTGAGATCGTGCACGTCGATGGCAGTCACGCGTGGGCACAACTGCGCGGCGAAAACTGGGAAGTGCGAAGTGCGTCGCCGCTGCAGGTCGGGCAAACGGTGCGCGTCATCGGCCGGGATGGCCTGCTGCTCGAAGTCCGGGCTGATTCATCCGCCCCAAACTGAAGGAGAAGTGTGATGTTAGGTCTACCGTTCGGCTTCGGCGTCGTGGTCTTGCTGCTCTTGCTCCTGGTCTTCAGTTCGCTGCGCATCCTGCGCGAATATCAGCGCGGCGTCATCTTTCAGCTCGGCCGCTTCTGGAAGGTCAAGGGCCCCGGGCTGGTGCTCGTGATCCCCGGCATCCAGCAGATGGTGCGTGTCGATCTGCGCATCGTGACGCTCGACGTACCGCCGCAGGATGTGATCTCGCGCGACAACGTGTCGGTGAAGGTCAACGCCGTCATCTTCTTTCGCGTCGTCGATGCCGAGAAGGCGATCATCCAGGTCGAGCAGTACCTGGTCGCGACCAGCCAGCTCGCGCAGACGACCTTGCGCGTCGTGCTCGGCAAACACGAGCTCGACGAGATGCTCGCCGAACGCGAGAAGTTGAACATGGACATTCAGCGCATCCTCGACGCGCAGACTGCGGGTTGGGGCATCAAGGTGACGAACGTCGAGATCAAGCAGGTCGACCTGACCGAGTCGATGATTCGCGCCATCGCCCGCCAGGCCGAAGCCGAACGCGAGCGCCGCGCGAAGATCATTCATGCCGA
>JBDTSN010000256.1:0-4429 GCA_039931145.1 Burkholderiales bacterium
GGGAGCCGGTGATGAAGCGCGCGAGCGCGATCGTGACGAACCGCGGCGGGCGCACATGCCACGCGGCGATCATCGCGCGCGAACTCGGCATTCCGGCCGTCGTCGGCTGCGGCGATGCGACCGAAGTGCTGAAGGATGGCGCGCTCGTCACCGTCGCCTGTTCGGAAGGTGACACCGGCC
This sequence comes from Burkholderiales bacterium, assembly GCA_039931145.1. Taxonomy (GTDB): domain Bacteria; phylum Pseudomonadota; class Gammaproteobacteria; order Burkholderiales; family Burkholderiaceae_C; genus CAIKUF01. The sequence continues at coordinate 181 of JBDTSN010000256.1, forward strand.
ACATCTACGACGGCCTGATCGAGACCGAGGTCAACAAAGTCGAGCGCGGCGCACTGCCGCCGTGCCCGGTGAAGATCACGATGAACGTCGGCAACCCGCAGCTCGCGTTCGAGTTCGCGCAGCTGCCCAACTCAGGCGTCGGCCTGGCGCGGCTCGAGTTCATCATCAACAACATCATCGGCGTGCACCCGAAAGCGGTGCTCGACTATCCGAACGTCGATGCCGATCTGAAGAAGGCGGTCGAGTCGGTTGCGCGAGGGCATGCCTCGCCACGCGCGTTCTACGTCGACAAGCTCGCCGAGGGCATCGCGACGATCGCGGCGGCGTTCTGGCCGAAGCCGGTGATCGTGCGGCTGTCTGATTTCAAGTCGAATGAATACAAGAAGCTGATCGGCGGCTCGCGCTACGAACCCGAGGAAGAAAACCCGATGCTCGGTTTCCGCGGCGCGTCGCGCTATGTGAGCGCGGAATTCGGCGAGGCGTTCGCGATGGAGTGCGAGGCCTTGAAGCGCGTGCGCGGCGAGATGGGCTTGACGAATGTCGAGATCATGGTGCCCTTCGTTCGTACGCTCGACCAGGCGCGGCGCGTCGTCGCGATGCTGGCCGAGAAGGGCTTGAAGCGGGCGGCCGAAGGCGGAAGCGACGGCCTGCGTGTGATCATGATGTGCGAGATTCCAAGCAACGCGCTGCTCGCCGACGAGTTCCTCGAGCACTTCGACGGCATGTCGATCGGCTCCAACGATCTGACGCAATTGACGCTCGGCCTCGATCGAGACTCCGGGCTCGAGTTGCTGGCGCGCGACTTCGACGAGCGCGACCCTGCGGTCAAGGCACTCATCTCGCGCGCTATCAAGGCATGCCGCAGCCGCGGGCGCTACGTCGGCATCTGCGGTCAGGGGCCGAGCGATCATCCGGACTTTGCCGACTGGCTGGTCGACGAAGGGATCGAATCGATCTCGCTCAATCCAGACAGCGTTATCGCGACCTGGCGCCGCCTGGCCTCGCGCTGAGCGGGCCGTCCCTAAGCGCCGCGGCTGAGAACAGATGAGCGCCGTGGCATCTGCCCGTAAATCCCGCCCAGGCGCCGCGTTTGAGCGCCGTCTCGGCCGCGTCTATGGCGGCTTCACGCTCGCCTTCATCGCCTTCGTGATCGGGCTCGGGCTGCTCGAGCGCATGGGTCTGCCCGACGACTGGATCGGCCTCATCTTCCTCGTCGCGACGGTGCTACTGTTCGCGGTGATTGGCGTTGTCAGCCGCACCTCCAACGCGGTTGAGTACTACGTCGCCGGGCGCCGCGTGCCGGCGCTCTACAACGGCATGGCGACCGGCGCGGACTGGATGTCGGCCGCATCCTTTATCGGCCTCGCCGGCACCTTGTACTTGCAGGGCTTCTCGGGTACGCCGGACGATCCTGGCGGTCTCGCCTTCGTTCTCGGCTGGACCGGCGGCTACTGCCTGGTCGCGCTGCTTCTCGCGCCCTATCTGCGCAGCTTCGGCCAGTACACGATCCCGGACTTTCTCGGCCAGCGCTACGGTGGCGCCTTGCCGCGGCTGATCGGCGCCTTTGCCGCCATCCTGTGCTCATTCACCTATGTCGTCGCGCAGATCTATGGCGTCGGCCTGATCACGACGCACTTGACCGGCGTCGCGTTCGAGCTCGGCATCTTTCTCGGCCTCGGCGGCATCCTGCTGTGCTCGTTTCTGGGCGGCATGCGCGCCGTCACGTGGACGCAGGTCAGCCAATACATCATCATCATCCTGGCCTACCTGATTCCGGTCGTCTGGCTGTCGGTGAAGCAGACCGGCGTGCCGATCCCGCAACTCGTCTACGGCGCGCAGATGGAGAAAGTCACCGCCCGCGAAAAGGAGCTGCTTGCCGATCCGAAAGAGCAGGCAGTCGTTGCGGCATTCGCCGCACGCGCGAGCGAGACGCAGCGCAAGCTCGCCAACGTCCCCGCGGCGCTCGCCGTCGAGCGCGGGCAGGCCGAACGCACCCTTGCCGAGCTGAGGGCGAGCGATGCACCGCTCGCGCAGATCCAGGCCGCTGAAAAGGTACTGCGCCGCGTACCGCACGGAACCGAGGCTGCGCGCGACGAATGGACTCGATCGCGCGACGCCGATCTGGCGCGAGCCAAGCCGCTCGGCGGCATGCCGCCGCATGCGCAGGCGTTTGCGGGCGATCCGCATGGCAGCGCAACCGAGCGCCGCATGTTCGACGATTCACGGCGCAACTTCCTGGCCCTCGTCTTTTGCCTGATGGTGGGTACCGCGGCGCTGCCGCACATCCTTGCGCGTTCCTACACGACGCCGTCGGTGCGGCAGGCGCGCGAAGCGGTGACCTGGTCGATGCTCTTCATCGTCGTCCTTTACTTCACCGCGCCGGCGCTGGCGGTGCTGGTCAAGTACGAGGTCTTCAACGTCCTTGTCGGCACGCCCTACAGCCAGTTGCCTGGATGGATCGCGCACTGGTCGCATGCCGACCCGGCGTTGCTGTCGGTGGTCGACATCAACCGTGACGGCATCCTGCAACTCGGCGAGATCAGCATTGGCAGCGACATCGTCGTCCTCGCGACACCGGCGATCGGTGGCCTGCCATATGTGGTGACGGCAATGGTCGCGACCGGCGCCCTCGCTGCAGCCTTATCGACTGCCGATGGCCTGCTGCTGACGATCGGCTATGCGCTGTCGCATGACATCTACTACAAGATGATCGATCCGAACGCGCCTGCCAGCCGGCGCGTCTTGACTTCGAAGATGTTGCTGCTCATCGTCGCACTGGCGGCGGCGAGCGTCGCGGCGCAGCGGCCAGCCAACATTCTCCTTCTCGTCTCGGCCGCTTTCTCGCTTGCCGCGGCGGCATTCTTCCCGGCCCTCGTTCTCGGCATCTTCTGGAAGCGCGCCAATAAGTGGGGTGCCGTGTGCGGCATGGTCGCCGGGCTCACCATCACCTGCTACTACATGGGCGTGACGCATCCCTGGCTGCGCGAGGCGTTCGGCGTGCGCTCGCCGCTCGCGCTGTGGTGGGGTATCCAGCCGATCTCGGCGGGCGTGTTCGGCGTTCCGCTTGGCTTTGCGGTGATCGCGATCGTGAGCTTCGTCACCCCGGCACCGAGCGCCGCGCAACAGGATCTGGCCGAAAGCGTGCGATATCCAAGGCTCGGCCCGGCAACTTCGCAAGCTGTAGCCGATGGGTCAGCAGGCGCGTTCAAGCTATAATTTCCAGCTTACCTTGCCACACCCGGTAAGTGCGCCCCGGCAACCTGCCGTCGCGCCGCGGGGTGGCTGCCCAGCCCACAGCGTCCGCCAGTTCTATTTGCCATATGGCAGCGCCGGGCTCCACCCAAGAGGAGTTTGAATGCGTCACTACGAGATCGTGCTCTTGATCCATCCCGATCAGAGCGAACAGGTTCCGGCCATGCTGGAGCGCTACAAGGGGGTCGTGACCGCCGGTGGCGGCAAGATCCACCGCGTCGAGGACTGGGGCCGTCGCCAGATGGCGTACATGATCCAGAAGCTCGCCAAGGCGCACTACCTGTGCGTCAACATCGAGTGCTCGGCCGAAGTGCTCGGCGAGCTGGAGACCGGTTTCCGCTTCAACGACGCCGTGCTGCGCCACCTGACGGTGAAGAAGGACCTGGCTGAGACGACGCCGTCGGTGATGATGAAGGTCGTCGACCGCGAGGAGTCGCGCAAGTCGCCGCAGCCTCAGTCGGAGGCCACGGCCCGCGCATGACCGCGGCCGCAGCGCTGCCCGGCATGAACCGATTGGTTCTGCAGGCGCAACTGCTGGAGCGCGGCGCGGTGCGATATACCCCGGCCGGCCTGCCCGCACTCGACATGAGCCTGAAGCACGAATCGCAGCTCACCGAAGCGGGACATCCGCGCAAGGTTTCGGTCGAGATTCGCGCGGTGGCGATCGGGGAGATCACGCAACCGCTGGCAAGGCTTGAGATCGGCGCCGAGAAGGGCTTCGCAGGCTTCATCAGCGCTCAGCGCAACGGCCGAGGTGTCGTATTTCATGTGACCGAGATGGCGTGAAGCGAATTGCACAACGCGCCTTTGGTCGGATCAATCGTTCAGACAGATTTTTAAGTGAGGTGAAACATGCCCCCGCCACGTGGTAAAGGCCGGTTCTCGAAGGACCGCAAACCCAAACGCAATGCCCAGTCACTGTTGTTCCGTCGCAAGCGCTTTTGCCGCTTCACGGTCACCGGCGTCAAGGAGATCGACTACAAGGACATCGATACCT
>JBDTSN010000257.1:0-4418 GCA_039931145.1 Burkholderiales bacterium
GCGCGCAGTGCGTTGGATGAATCGAGCGTCAGCATCGCCGCGCGCTCGAACCGCGGTGGGTCCAGCGGCAACAGCCGCAAATCATGGGCCGCCAACCGGCCAAAGCGCGCCCAGGCCGCTTGTGCCTGTTGCACGTCGAGCTGCCCTGTGCGTTGCTTGATGCCAAGGGCGCTCGCGAATTCGGTCACACACCAGACGGCGGACACCAAGTCGCTTCGTGTGCGGGCGTACCACCTGCCCACTGCGGCGCTGTGCGGTTCGGTGACGATCAACGCGACGAGCACGCTGGTGTCGATATAGATCATCGTGGTCAGTAGCGCTCGGCGCCGCGCATCGCTTCGACCACCGGCTTGCCTTCCGGGATCGCTTCTCGCGCTTGCTCAAGCTCCGCAGCGAATGCGCCGCGGTTCCATGGTGCGGCCCTGATCGTGAGCGCGCCGTCGAGCGTGATCTGCGCGTTCAGTGTGTCCCCGCTGCGTAGCCCGAAGCGGCGAACGACCTCGGCTGGAATCCGAAGCGCGAGGCTATTGCCCCATTTGGCGATTTGCATGTCCATGATCGTGGTGACCTTGTATCTACGCTGGTGTATCTACATTATGACCGCATCTTGCGCCGCTGCAAACAGAGGGTGACACATCCTGAGACTGCGCTTGGGTGCCGCTCGCTGACAATCCGACGCATGTCGGCTCAGCCCCCACTCGCAATGCCCGACGCTGCCGATGCCCGGCCAGGCGCAGCATCGCTCGTCCTCGCCTTTGTCGCCGTCGCGCTGCCGACGCTGATCGCGTTCAACCTGCCGCCTTCGGCGACGTTCTTCAATCAGGCCGCGGCCTACCTCGGCTGGGGGACGTGGGTGTTCGTGCTTGCTTCCTCGCCGGGCGTGGCACTGCACGGCGTGTGGCGCGGCGGCTTGATCGCCTTGGTCGCGATGTTCGGCTTGCTCGCGCTGGCGGCCAGTGCGGCGCCGTTCTGGGCGGCGTTGCCGTGGACGCTCGCGCTGTCTTCGATCGGCACCATCGCCGCTGCGGTGATCGTCGCCGTCGCCGGTGCGGCGGTAGCGCGCGCGGGCCATGCGCGGCCGGCGTTTCAAGCGCTGTGCGCCGCCTTGCTTGCGGCGGGCGTGATCGGTGCGCTGATCGGCATCGAGCAGGTCTTCGCACCGCAGTGGACGGACGGCTCGTGGATCGCGCGCATCGGCAACGGCCGCGCCGCGGGCAACCTGCGCCAGCCGAACCACTTGAGCAGCCTGCTGCTGTGGTCGCTCGTCGCGCTGCTGTGGCTCGCCGAACGGCGCCACGTCGGGCGGCTCGCGGGCACCGGCCTGGGCGTGTTGCTGCTGGCGGGCATCGTGCTCAGCGCGTCACGCACCGGCATGCTCGGCGTGTTGATGCTCGGCGCGTGGGGGTTGGTCGATAGGCGGCTGTCGCGACGCTCGCGCGCGTGGCTGATCGGCGCGCCGATCGTCTTCGCGCTGCTGTGGCTGGGCCTCGCCGCGTGGGCGCATCACAGCCATCATCTGTTCGGCGGCGACGCGCAGCTCGGCAAGGGCGATATCTCGAGCTCGCGCTTCGCGATCTGGGCCAACACGTTGACGCTGATCGCCGCCCACCCGTGGGCGGGCGTCGGCTGGGGTGACTTCAATTTCGCGTGGACGTTGACGCCGTTTCCGGGTCGACCGGTCGCGTTCTTCGATCACACGCACAACCTGGTGCTGCAGTTCGCCGTCGAGCTCGGGTTGCCGCTTGCGGCGTTGGTGCTCGCGCTGCTTGGCGTTGCGTTGTGGCGTGCCTGTGGTGCTGGAACCGGCGCCGCCGCGCAGGTGCAAGACGATGCAACGGTACTCACGTTGCGCGCTGCGTTCGTCATGGTGCTGCTGATGATGCTGCACAGCCAGCTCGAATATCCGCTGTGGTACGCGCACTTCCTGCTGCCGACGGTGTTCGCGTTCGGACTCTGCCTTGGCGGCGTGCGTGTCGAGGGGGCGCCGGGTGCGCTGAGCACACTGGGTGTGGCGAGTGCGCCGGGCGTGACGAATGCGGCGAGTGCGCCGCACGGGTCGCGCGCGCTTGCGTTCGGCGGCGCGCTGATCGTGCTCGGCACGCTCGCCGCGCTTGCCGACTATGCGCGCGTCGTGGTCATCTTCGCGCCGCCCGCGAACGCCGCGCCGCTCGAAGAGCGCATCGCCGAGGGCCAGCGCAGTTGGCTCTTCGCGCATCACGCCGACTACGCCGCCGTCACCACGCCCGGGCAGCTGATCGACCCGGTGACGGCCTTCGCGCGCGCGCCGCACTACCTGCTCGACGCGCGTTTGATGATGGCCTGGGCGAACGCGCTCGCCGCATGGGGAGATACCGACAAGGCGAGCTACCTCGCTGCGCGCCTGGCGGAATTCCACAGCGAGCAGGCGGATGCCTTCTTCGCGCCGTGCGACGAGCCGCCCAAGGAAGGCGAGGAGCCGCCGTTCCAGTGCGAGGCGCCGAAGCGTGCGCTGAGCTATCGCGACTTCAGATGAAGGGGCCTGGCGCGTGCACGATGCCGCCGGCATCGAGAAGACGCCGCCGGCTTGCGGAGGGTGGGTGTGCTGATGCATTCTTGCGAATGTGTGATCGAATCAGAGAGGGAAGACCTTGACCGCCGCCGCCACCCCTTCTGCCAAATTCAGGATTTCGATTCCCAAGGCCGTTTGCGACCAGCAGCAATGGAAGGCGGGGCAGGAACTCGTCTTCATACCGAAGGGCAAAGGCGTCCTGCTCATGCCGGTGCCCGAGTTCGGACAGTTGGCTGGCATCGCCAAGGGCCCGCAAGCGGCGGGCTATCGGGATCGTGCCGACCGCTACTGACAGTTCAAGTTTTCGGTACAGGTATTCAGCGCGGCCCCAACGAAGTGAGTTCTTGAACTCTCCTGATTGGCGATGCGCCTCAGCTGCTACTTGACCGCATCTTCACTCCTTCCCCCACTGGGGGAAGGCCGGGGTGGGGGCGAGCCGGGGCGAGGAGTGCGACGGAGCTGGCCCCGACCCCAACCCTCCCCCAGCGGGGGAGGGGGCAAGGTCATCCCGGGGTGAGCCAATCGCCCGACTTCCCGCCGCGCTTTTCCAGCACCCTGATCTCGCCCATCACCATGCCGCGGTCGGCGGCCTTGCACATGTCGTAGATCGTCAGCAGGCCGATCTGTACCGCGGTGAGCGCCTCCATTTCGACGCCAGTGCGGCCAAGCGTTTCGACTTGCGCACTGCAGCGCACACTGCTCGCGGTGTCGTCGAGCTCGAATTCGACCGCGACGCGCGTGATCGGCAGCGGGTGGCACAGCGGGATCAGCTCGCTCGTGCGCTTGGCGGCCTGGATCGCCGCGATGCGGGCGACGCCGAGCACGTCGCCCTTCTTGGCGCTGCCGCTCGCGATCAGCGCGAGCGTCGCCGGCAGCATGCGGATCGTGCCTTCGGCGCGCGCGATGCGGTGCGTCTCGGCCTTGGCGCCGACGTCGACCATGTGCGCCTGGCCTTGAGCGTCGAAGTGGGTCAGGGCGGCGGGCGCTTTTTGGGGCTTCATGGACGGAACGAAAGGGGCGGCGAACGAAACAAATGAGCAACCCAGCGCTGGCATGATAGCGGCGTGCCGGCCAGCTTGACGTGACAGCCACCTGCCCCGCCTACCCCGCCGACTCCGCCTGCCTTGACCTCCGCCTCGCGATGAAGAACCGCCCGCCCCCCAAGCCCCGCCCGCCGCGATTGCGCGGAAGGCGTGTCGCCGTCCTGCTGAGCGGTGCGCTGCTGTTCGGCTCGATCGCCCCGCCTGCGGCCATCGCGCAATCGCCCAACGCGCTGCCTGCGCTCGGCGATTCGGCGTCCGAGGATCTGAGCCTTGGTACCGAGCGTGAAATCGGCATGCAGATCATGCGCATCGTGCGGCGCGATCCGGACTATCTGGACGACCCGATGCTGCTCGAATACGTCAACGAGATCTGGCAGCCGCTGGTCGCCGCGGCGCGCAAGGTCGGCAACATCACCGAAGAGATCGACCTGCGCTACACCTTCGAGCCGTTTCTGGTGCGCGACCGCAGCGTCAACGCGTTCGCGTTGCCGGGCGGCTTCGTCGGCGTGCACCTCGGCTTGATCGCGATGACGGTCGATCGCGACGAGCTTGCTGCGGTGCTCGCGCACGAGTTGTCGCACGTGACGCAGCGCCACATCGCGCGCAGCGTCGCGGTCAGCAAGCAGGCGTCGATACTCGGCATCGTGGCGACGATTCTCGGCGTGCTGGCCGCCAGCCGCGCGCCCGGGCCGAGCGGCGGCAACGCGGCCGCTGCCGCCGTCACCGGCGGGCAGGCGGCGGCGATCCAGACCCAGCTCAACTTCTCGCGCGACAGGGAGCGCGAGGCCGATCGCGTCGGCTACGGCGTGCTGAGCCAGGCCGGCTAT
>JBDTSN010000258.1:0-4409 GCA_039931145.1 Burkholderiales bacterium
CAGGCGCTGATGATCTTCGACAGTTGGGGCGGCGTGCTTGCCGACGGTGCGTTCCAGGCTTTCAGCCTCGCCTATACGCAGCGCGTGCTGAGCCAACTCAAGCGCGAAAACGAAGGACGCCGCGTGCCGCACATCGTCTTCACAAAAGGTGGCGGCTTGTGGCTGGACGAGATCGCCGCTTGCGGCGCCGATGTGATCGGTCTTGACTGGACCGTGAATCTCGGCACGGCGCGTGCGCGCGTGGGGAACCGCGTGGCCCTGCAAGGCAACCTCGACCCGAATGTGCTGTTCGCCAAGCCCGAGCAGATCGAGGCCGAAGTCGTGAAGGTGCTCGAAAGCTTCGGCATGCCGGTTGCTGGCTGTGGCCACGTCTTCAACCTCGGTCACGGGATCAGCCAGCACACGCCGCCTGAAAGCGTCGAAATGCTGGTGCGCACAGCGCACGATCATTCACGGCGCATGCGCGCATCAAAGCAGGGCCTGCGCGCCGCGGGCAACTGAATCAGCCGCGATTCCTGCCCTGGCGATCGATGCAAGCAGTGTTTTCCCGATTGTCGAACGCTTGCGATGCAGCGCTAGAAAGTTGAAGTTTTTCGACCTTGGGGCTTGACTTATCCCCAAAAATGATTCCGCCGGCCTTTCGGCTACTGACGTTCGCGTCGTATCGTCAGAATCACCGGGTTCCGGACTAAGTTGTTGATTTCATTGAAGTTCGTAACGTCGCTGCAAAAACGGGCAACGCGTCGCGGAAGCCGACGATTCAGGCATTTGACAAGGGGGAGAGCAGCTTTTCCACAAAGTTATCCACAGGGTAAGTGGATAGTTTAGAAAATCACCTGGAATCATGGACTTAAGCGCGTTGTCTGAATGAAAGTCGAGCTTTGACGTGTAACTTCAATCAAGTTGCGTATGCCTGATCCAGTGCGTGTCCGCATCGCGGTCGAGGCGCCGCAGCACAGCGCAATCGCCGGCCCGCTGGACTACACGAGTGAGCAAATGCTCGCATACGGGACTCTCGTGCGCGTCCCACTCGGGCGACGCGAGGTGCCCGGCCTGGTTTGGGCGGCGGATGATTCGGTCGCTTCAACACCTGCCGCAGCGTCGCCCGACGATCCCGCAGCGGCGTTGCGTGCGGTGCAGCAAGTTCTGCATTCATTGCCGCCGCTCTCGGCGCGCTGGTGCGAGCTTGTCGCATTTGCGGCCGCCTACTACCAGCGTGGGATCGGCGAGGTTGCGATGTCGGTGTTGCCGCCCGAGTTGCGCAAGCTCGGCGATGCGCAGTTGGAACGCCGGATCGCGCGACTGCGAAAGACGCTCGATTCACCTGAAGCGAAGCGTGGGATCGATAGCATTTCGCCGCCGCCGGATTCGAGCCCGGACGCCGGCCCGTCGATCGCGCATGAGGCCGAGCTGACCGGGGCGCTCGCGCTTAGCGCCGAGCAGGCGCAAGCGCTGGCGCAGTTCAGCGCGCTGGCTCGCGCGTCTGCCCATCCGGTCGTGCTGCTTCATGGCGCGACGGGTAGCGGCAAGACCGAGGTCTATCTGCGTGCTGCCGAGCAGGTGCTGGCGAGCGGCCGGCAGGTGCTGGTGCTGGTGCCCGAAATCAACCTCACGCCGCAGCTCGAGGCGCGCTTCGGCGAACGCTTCGGCGCCGGGCCGACGCCGCGGCGCATTGTTTCGTTGCACAGTGGCCTGACGCCCTCGCAGCGCCTGCGCCACTGGCTCGCCGCACACCTCGGTCTCGCCGATCTGGTGCTCGGCACGCGGCTCGCTGTCTTTGCGTCGCTACCGCGGCTCGGGCTGATCGTCGTCGACGAGGAGCACGACCCGTCCTACAAACAGCAGGAAGGCGCGCGCTATTCGGCGCGTGACCTCGCGGTCTACCGCGGCCGGCTGGAAGGCGCGCCGGTGATCCTCGGCTCAGCGACGCCGTCGTTGGAGAGCTGGCAGCGCGCCGAAGTGGGCCGCTACAGCCGGCTCTCCATGCCCGCGCGAATCGGCGGCGGCGCGCTGCCTCAAGTGCGTATCGTCGACATGAACCAGGCACGGCGTGCCGGGCTCGGCAAAGGCGGTAGCGAATCACAGGCGCTATCACCACAACTCGTCGCCGCGCTCCAGCAACGCATCGCGTGCGGCGAGCAAAGCCTCGTCTTCCTGAACCGTCGCGGCTATGCACCGGTGCTGCATTGCGGCGCCTGCGGCTGGAAGAGCGCCTGCCCGCATTGCAGCGCGTGGCGCGTCTTCCACAAGCTCGACCGCTCGCTGCGCTGCCACCACTGCGGCTTCGCGCAGGCGGTGCCGCGTGCTTGCCCCGATTGCGGCAATACTGACATCGCGCCGATCGGCCGCGGCACCGAGCGGCTCGAGGAACAACTCGCGCTCGCGTTGCCCGAAGCGCGCGTCGCGCGCATTGACGCCGACAGCACGCGCTTGAAGGGCTCGCTCGAATCACAGCTCGGTGCGGTACATGCCGGCGAGGTCGATGTGCTCGTCGGCACCCAGATGATCGCCAAGGGGCACGACTTTCGCCGCATCACGCTCGTCGCCGCGGTGAATCCCGACAGCGCGCTCTTCAGCAGCGACTTTCGCGCCCCCGAGCGGCTCTTCGCGCTGCTGATGCAGGCGGCAGGCCGCGCCGGGCGCGACGCCGAGCAGGCGGAACGCAGCGAGATGTGGGTGCAGACATGGCATCCGCAGCACGCGCTCTACGCCGCGCTGCGCAAGCATGATTTCGCGGCCTTTGCTGCGAGCCAGTTGAAGGAGCGCGAGATGGCCGGCCTGCCGCCGTTTTCGCATCTCGCGCTGCTGCGAGCCGAGGCGCGCAGCACGAAGGGGGCGCGTGACTTTCTTCAGGCGGCGTCGGACGTGGCCCTTGAACCCGCGGCGGCTGCCGGCGTCATGATCTACTCACCGGTGCCGCCGGGCGTCGCGCGCGTCGCGAATGTCGAACGCATGCAGATGCTTGTCGAGTCACCGTCGCGCGTTGCGCTGCAGCGCATGCTGAGCGAGTGGCTGCCGCAACTTCATGCGTTGCGCGCCGGCCGCCGCGGGGAACAGCGAATCCTGCGCTGGGCGGTGGACGTGGATCCGCTGACGATCTGAGGGCGGCGCTCAGCGGCGCTGCGGCCCGTGCGCCGACCTCGAACGGCAACGTTTACGTGCATCGCCAGTCCGTCGCCGAACCGCACCCAGCTGTCGTTCGCGCCGATATTTCGCTGTTTCAGCCGATCAATCCCGGCACCAGCGCCGCCAGCGACTGGCGCTGGCTGGTTGCCGCGCCCATCAACGCGAAGCCGAGCAGCGCGCCATCGTCGCTGCGAAAGTGCGCCTCCAGCGCGTCTTCGCCAGTCTGCACCGACCACTTGCCGACGGCGTCGATCGGTGGCGGACAGACGACCGTCGGGCATGCTGGCGTCTTCACGATGACCGGCATCGCGGGGTACCTGAGCGGCGTCCGCGTGCCGGCGAGCGTCGCAGCGAGCGCTCGCGCCTGCTGCATGATCGGCATCACGTAGGGCAGCGAGTGGCCCTCGACCTCCGCGCAATCGCCAAGTGCGTAGACATGCGGTGCCGAAGTCGCGAGCCAGCGGTCGGTGACGACGCCGCGGTTCACTGTCAGGCCGGCCGCTTGTGCGAGCCCGATGCGCGGCCGCAGGCCGATTGCCGACAGCACGAGATCGGCCTCAAGCACGCTGCCGTCCGTCATCCTGAGCGCGTGGCCGGTTGCCGTGCGATCGACGCGTTCGGCGGCGACGCCGAACCGGAAGTGAACGCCGGCTGCTTCGAGCTTCGCCTGCAGCCAGGCGCTCGCCTCCGGTGGCAAAAGTCGCGACAAGGCGGCAGCAGCGGGATCGATGACTGTCGGCGCAATGCCGCGCGCGAGCAGGTCGTTCGCGAATTCGCAGCCGATCAACCCGCCGCCAAGGATCGCCACACGCTTCACGCCTTCGAGCCGTTCGGCAAAGCGCGCGTAGTCGTCAAGGTCGTTGACCGACAGCACATCGGCGGCGCCGTCGCCCGCGAGCGGCAGGCGGATCGGGTCCGCGCCGAGCGCGAGCACGAGGTCGCGGTAGGCGAACACTTCGCCATCGACGCAGTGCACGCTGCGCGCGCCGGTGTCGAGGCGCGCCGCCTCGGTGCGCGCACGAACGACGGCGCCGAGTTCCTCGATCATCTTCTCGACCGGCTTCATGACGAGCATCGCCGCCGTCTTGCCGCCCGCCAATGCGTTCGACAACATCGGCTTCGAATAAAAGCCTGCGTGGTCGCGGCTGACGACGACGAGCGGCGTCGTTTTGTCGAGCTTGCGAAACTCGCGCGCCGCGGAGTAGCCCGCAAGCCCGCTGCCGAGGATGACGATCGGAAGTTCAGCGGATTGGATCATGAGGTCTCAGCCCTCGCCGGGCCGC
>JBDTSN010000259.1:0-4405 GCA_039931145.1 Burkholderiales bacterium
GCGCAGCGCCGTCCATATTCGCAGAGGGCAAGCACGCCAGCCGCTCAGAGCGCTATACCTACATACCGACGATCGATGTCCTGCGCGGCCTGCGCAAGGAGGGTTTCGAGCCCTTCATGGTGGCGCAGAGCAAGAGCCGCATTGAAGGCAAGACCGAGTTCACGAAGCACATGATCAGGATGCGACATGTCAGCAACGACGCCAGCCAGATCACCAAGCCCGAAGCGAACGAGATCATTCTCATCAACAGCCACGACGGGGCCAGTTCGTACCAATTACTTTCGGGAATTTTTCGCCTGTTGTAACGGCCTGGTCGTCGGCACGGTGTCGAACGACATCCGCATTCCGCACAAGGGCAACATCCACGGCGAGGTGATCGAGGGCGCGTTCCGGGTGCTCGACGACTTCGAGGCCGTGAATGCATCGACCGAGGGCATGAAGGCGCTCGACCTGAAGCCCGACGAGGAGCGCGCCTTTGCGACCGCGGCACTGGCGCTGCGCTATGGCGAGCAGACCGAAGGGCACGCACCTGCGCCCATCACGGTGGACCAACTGACCGAGGCCCGTCGCTTCGAGGACACCGGCCGCAGTCTGTGGCTGGCGATGAACCGGGTTCAGTCCAACATGATGCAAGGCGGACAGCCCGGCCGCAGCGCCCAAGGCCGGCGCATGCAGACCCGCGCCGTCGGCAGCATCGACCGCACCGTGACCCTGAATCGCGCGCTGTGGGTGCTGGCCGAGGAGATGCGCAAGCTCAAAGGCTGAGCCTGAGCCTGAACCGTTGACCCGGAGGCGATGATTTTTGGCAGAAAGTCATCGCGTCATTTGCTGCGTATCGGCTCGATCATCGAGCCGGTTCACGTACGCGTTCGATCCCGCATAAAACGCGCTCGCCGGCTGTGCCGGCTCGCGATCCCGGACCTCGGCCATCGAGGCCTGTGGTCCGGGTTGATCGTCGCGCCCCGAACCTCCGCGGGTGCGCTACTTTCTGGCTGTGCGAGAGGCCAGCACTTCAGCTGCCCGCGTCTTGCTCAAGCCTCTGAGTGCAGCGATGGCCGCCAGGTGGTCGGCGCGCGGGCGGGCCTTGCCGCCTTCCCAGTTGTAGACCGACTGCCCCGACGCACCGAGCAGCAGTCCGCAGGCATCGGCGGACAACCCCAGACGCTGCCGTTGCGATGCCAGGCCCTTCGGGCTGAAGCGCAGCGTCTTGCCCGACTCTTCGCTTTTCGCCGGCACTGGTTTGGGGGCCGACTTGCGAAGTTGGCGCAGCGTCCTCTCCAGTACGTCGCAACGGCGCTTGAGCGCGGCAATCTCGGCGCGATAGGTACTGGCCGACTTCTTCAAGCCTTCGAGCTCGGCTCGAACCTCCTTGCGGGCGATTCGGGCAATCTCGGACTTCAGGACGGATGCGATATCTGGCATGGGTGGCATTGTGCCGTGCGCCGTTTGCGGCCCACGCGCGAGCGATCAGCCGCCCATCAGGCGCAGTGCCAGGAACCATGTCGCCGTCGAAGCCGTGACCGCAGCCGCAAGATGCGTCAACCACAATTCCCAGTACCGTTGCCGTCGCTCGATCAGCGATTGCATGGCCGCTCGCAGTTGCAGCATCGTGGGGCTGAGTTCGGTGCCGAAGGCCGTCCGCGCTGCCTCATGCATGGTGCGGGTCTGCAGTTCGATCGACTGCCTTGCGACTTCGTTCGTGCGCCGGACAATGTGCTCGACGGCCGTTGCCTTGGCGTGCTGCGTGAAGTGGGTCATGCCGGCGTCGAACACGCTGAGCCGCTGGTCGAGCGTGGCGCTGGCGTGAACCAAACCGGCTCGCCCGGCGTCCAAGGATGACGACAGCGTCTCGACCCGGTCCAGGAGCTGCCCGACTTCGCCGAGAGCCTCGGCGATGAGGGCTTCGCGGGCGGAGCTGGGCCCGTTCACGACACAGGACTTTCGATCTTGTGCGCGTTGGGCGCTTCCACGCTGTTGCCCAGGCGCAGCGCAGCAAAGCACGCATCGAGCTCAGGCACCACACCGCTGGCCAATCGCCGGGTCGCCAGACGTTGGGCAAGGGCAAGTCGCTCGGTGCTGTCATTGGCTGCCGCGATCAGCACCTTGTAGTCGGTCGTGTCGGCGGCCACGGCGGCCAGGTCGGCGCCGGAGCTGTTGACCCGGCCATAGATCTCATTGACTCCTAGGCAGCAATCCAGCGACATGCGTGCCACCGGCGTGAGCCGCAGGAAGGCGAGCACAGGCTCGAAGGTGCGCTCGATCTCGGTGCCGTCCTCGACCATGTTGAAGATCACGCGCACCTTGTCGGCGGGAATGCCCAAGCGCGACAACTCGGCCAGGGTGGCCATCGTGTCCCGCTGCTGCTTGCCGGCCGGCACGGTTGGCACGATGAAGATGTCGAAGTCCTCGTGGCTGCCGCGATACCGGCGCATCAGTGCCAGCAGGTCCTCGATGTTGCTCGCGCCGATGTCGACGACCACGTCCTCGACGACCTGCAAGTATTCCTGCAGCTCGGCGAACTGACGACCACGGATCACATGACCCTCGTCATCGCCGGCGTTGATGCTCTCGATGGAGATGACCTTTGCGTGCAGCCTCGGCGCCAGGAGATGGCGCGCGATCGTGGTCTTGCCGACGTTCCCGGAGAAGCTAATCACTGCGACTTTCATGGGGGATCCTTTCTTGCATGAGTGGATTGGTGATGCGGCCTTGCATGAACGCTTCGACGATCTCCTTGCCGCTGCGCGAGTCGCCGACGTAGGACCCGGGTGCCGGTGAGGTTGTGTCCGGCTCCTCGAGGGTTGGGTGAATCGCCGGAGCCAAGGTCGGCTGCGGCGGCGAGGGCTGTGCCGTGCGACGCACCACCGGAGCGATGAAAGGCCTTTTCGCTGCTTCCCGCTTGAGGGTCGTGCGGCTCACCTCCAGGCCTGCTTCCCGCAGCACCAGGCGGATGGCCTCGAAGCTGTAGCCCGCTGAGCGCAGTCGGTGAATCTCGGTCGTGTGCGCAAGCGCCTTGCGGTTGGCTCGGCCGGGTGGGAGTTTGGGGATGAGGTCCATGCGGGTGGAGGGCTTCTGTCAGGTGAAGTCTGGTCGCCAACTGCGGCGCAGGGCTCGACGAATCGAGAGGGAATTTCAGCAACGGGACGGCTTGGGACGAGTGCGGTCAGGGATCCGGTCCTGGTGTGGGCCGGGTCTGGCTCGGGTTCGATCCCCTTTGGTCCGGATGCGGTCCTTACGTGGCCCGCTTGCGGTCCGTCTTTGGGCCGGCCTTGGGCCTCGCGGTACGGATGCGGTACGGCTGCGGTCCGTCTGCGGACCTGTCAACCCGATCGCCGTGGTCTCGGATCGACGAATCGCAGCCTGAAATCGTCGGCATTGAAGCCTCGATTCGAGCCAATACTGAAAACAAGATGAGTGCAGAGATAGGCGGCCTGCCGCCGATTTGTGAAGCGTTCCGCTTCCCTCGCAACTCATCGATCGCTCGGACCATGAACATCCCGTCCCATGACTTCGTCACGGTTGACATGCGCGGCCTGAAGGCCGCGCTGGTGGCGCGTGCGCAGGCGGAGCGGGTCAGCGTCTCGGTGCTGGTGCGGGGCGCCGTCGCGCGGGAACTTGGGCTTGGCGAGGGAGCCGCGCCGCAGCCAACCGATCGGTCGAAGGAAACTGCGTTCGGCTCGTCCACCGTCAAACTGTCGATCCGACTGACGCGTGTAGAGGCCGCGCACCTCGCCGCCGGTGCGCGCTCGGCGGGCTTGTCGCGCGGCGCCTTCTTGGCCGGGCTCATTGCCGAAGTGCCGGTGCTGTCCGGCGGCGCCAGTCGCACCGACGACTTGGCCGCACTGATCGCCTCCAGCGCCGAGCTCTCAACCCTCAGCCGAAACATCCACCACCTGACCTCGCTCCTGCGAGAAGGCGCTGTGCGTGCTGCGCAGGAATACCGCGTCATGCTCGACACGCTCGCCGATGACGTGCATGGCCACCTGGCCCTGGCTGCCGGTGTCTTGGCCGACCTGCGACCGCGCAACCGGACGGCCGGTGCGCCAAGGCATCCGTCCTCGTAACTCACCGGAGATTCGTATGTCTCAAGCCCCGAACATCGACGGCGTCCTGATCCAGTGGGGCGACCGGCTCTTCTACCCCTGCAACCGCATCGTCAAGGTGAAGCCGCAGCCGAAGCTGGCCGGCGGTGCCCGACAGCGCGCCGCCGCCATCCGTGAACGCATCGAAGCCACGGTGGTTCGCCGTGCGCCCCAGGTGATGGTCAAGGTCACTGGTGGCGGACGCGGCATGAAGGCGATCGCTGCACACTTTCGCTACACAAGCAAGAACGGTCGGTTCGACATCGAAGACGAGCGCGGCGAGAAGATGCGCGGCAAGGACACGCTGCCCGAACTGGCCGACG
>JBDTSN010000260.1:0-4402 GCA_039931145.1 Burkholderiales bacterium
GCGTCTACCTGAGTCTGTTCAACGTGTTCCAGTCGCTGCTGATGCTGCTCGGCATATTCGGCGGCAATAGCGACTGATTCGGGAAATCTGTTCTGCGCGGAAAACAACGGGGCCTACGGGCCCCGTTGGTATTTGTGCGCGCCGCGCGCTAGTCGCCCTGTCCTCGCGCACGCCGCCGCAGTCGGACTGGATCAGTCGCGCTCGAAGACAGCGATGCTCTCCACATGGGCGGTGTGCGGGAACATGTTGATGACGCCTGCGGCACTACAGTGGTAGCCCGCCTGATGCACGAGGAACCCTGCGTCGCGCGCCAGCGTTGCGGGATTGCAACTTACATAGACGATGCGCCGAGGTGGCTGCCAAGCACCCGCCTGTGCCGGGTCGACAAGCAACTCAGCGAGCGCCTTGGCGAGTGCAAATGCGCCTTCGCGCGGCGGGTCGACGAGCCACTTGTCGGCCGTGGCAATGTTCGCCAGCACTTGCGGCGTGATCTCGAACAGGTCCTGCACCACGAACCGCGTGCGGCCCACAAGCCCGGGATGGGCGCTTTCGTTCTCCACCGCGTTGCGCCGTGAGCGCATGACGAGTGACTCGCTGCCCTCGACACCGAGCACCTCGCGCGCGCGGGTTGCAATTGGCAACGTGAAGTTGCCGAGGCCGCAGAACCAGTCGATCACGCGGTCTTCGGATCGAACATCGAGCAGCCTCAGCGCGCGACCGACCAGCACACCATTGATTTCGGGATTCACCTGGGTGAAATCGGTGGGCGCAAACGGCATATTCAGGCCGAACTCGGGGAGCTTGTAGCCGAGTTGCGTGGCGCCCGCATTGCCCCCATCGAGCTGCGTCACTGTCTCCGGCCCCTTGGCCTGCAACCACCATTGCACGCTGTGCTCTCGCGCAAACACGCGCAGGCGCGCCAGGTCGGCGTCGCTCATCGGCTCGAGATGGCGCAGCACGAGTGCGGTCACGGCATCGCCCACGGCGAGTTCGATCTGCGGCACGCGGTCGCGCTGATCCATCGCGCCGATCAGCTCGCGCAACGGCAGCAAAAGCGCGCTGACATGCGGCGGCAGCACCGCGCAGCTCGCCATGTCGGCCACATAGCTCGACTTTCGTTCGCGAAAACCCACCAACACGACGCCCTTCTTGTGCACATGCCGCACTGAGAGCCGCGCCCGATGGCGGTAGCCGAAAGACGGCCCCTCGATTGCGCGCAACATCAGCTCGGGTACCACCTTGGCCAGATGCAGCAGGTTGTCTTCGAGCACGCGCTGTTTCACCGCAACCTGCGCCGCCGCATGCAAATGCTGGACCTTGCAGCCGCCGCAGGCACCGGCATGCAGCCCGAAATGCGGGCACTCGGGTCGTACGCGCTGCGCGCTTTCGCGCCGGAGCTCGACCACAGTGGCACGCTCCCAATGCTCCTTGCGCCGCGACACACTGACGCGCGCCTCTTCGCCCGGGAGCGCACCTTCGATGAAGACGACCTTGCCCTCGACGTTGTGCGCCACGCCTTGTGCCTCGAGATCGAGCGATTCGACCGTCAGCCATTCATCCTTGTCCGTCATGGCCCGAATTATCCCGGGTGAGTGCAGTGCCGAACGGGCGCTCAAAAGGCAAGCTCCAAACCCGTGAGGGCCGTCCGGCGGGCTCATGCACAATCGGTGCCCACAGTTTGTTCACCCAAGGCCGGATGAAAGTCATCGCCCTCCTCGTTACCGCGCTCAGCCTGTTGCTCCCGGGCGCGGCAAACGCACAGATCCTCAACGAGCTCGCGGCCTCGCCCATCTCGCGCTTCAGCGCCGCCGACAACAAGTTGTTGCTGAGCGCGATCGACAAGGCGCTCGCGGACAAAGCCGATGGTGCCGCGCTCGCATGGAAAAGCGACACTTCGCCGGCGCGGGGCAGCGTCACGCCGCGGCGCACTTTCGAGTCGGACGGAGCGCAGTGCCGCGATCTGCTGATCGCGAATGAGTACCGCTCGCGCAATGCACAAAGCGTGCATACCTTCTGCCGCGACAGCGCCGGCGCCTGGAAGCTGCGCTCCTGAGGCACGGCGCCGCCGCATCAATCTTCAAGACCTGTCCGGACAAGCCATCACATGCAAACTGCCCCGCGCGATCTGGTCCGTACCACGCTCGGTGTACTCGCGATCGGCGGGCTGATCATCAGTGTGTTCTGGGTCCTGCGGCCGTTTATCGCGGCGACGATCTGGGCGACGATGATCGTTGTCGCGACCTGGCCGCTGCTGTTGTGGTTTCAGGCCCGCTTGTGGCATCGGCGCCTCCCAGCGGTTGCCGTCATGACGCTGCTGCTGCTGCTGCTCTTCGTCGCGCCGCTGATGCTCGCGATCGGCACCATCGTCAAGCACTCGGCATCGATTGCAGCCGCCGCGAAGGCATTGATCAATTTTCGACTGCCGCCGCCTCCGGATTGGCTGAGCAGCATCCCGTTCGTCGGCGACATGGCGCGTGACGCCTGGCTGCAACTCGCAGCCGCTCGCCCGCAGGACCTGATCAACCAGTTGTTGCCGTATGCGGACGACATCGCGAAGTGGTCTGTCGCGCAGGCCGGCAGCCTCGGCGTCCTGTTCGTTCAGTTCCTGCTCATCGTCGCGCTGTCTGCGTTGATGTATGCGGGCGGAGAGACTGCCGCGCGCGCCGTGCGCCGCTTCAGCGAGCGTCTGGCCGGCAAGTACGGGCGCGTTGCCGTCACGCTCGGCGGCCAGGCGATCCGGGGCGTCGCGCTCGGCGTCGGCGTCACCGCCGTGATTCAGGCCGGCATCGGCGGTATCGGCTTGGCGATCGCCGGCGTTCCGCTTGCCGGCCCACTCACCGCGCTGATGCTGATGCTTTGCATCGCGCAACTCGGCCCCTTCATCGTCCTGATACCGGCCATCGTGTGGGTCTACTGGAGCGGCGACATGTTCTGGGGTACCGTCCTGCTCTTGTTCGGCACGGTCGCGATGACGATCGACAACTTCGTGCGCCCAGTACTCATCCGGCGTGGCGCCGATCTGCCGCTGCTGCTGATCTTCGCCGGCGTGATCGGCGGGCTGCTCGCCTTCGGCCTGGTCGGAATCTTCATCGGCCCCGTCGTGCTCGCCGTTGCCTACACGCTGGTCGATGCCTGGATCGACGACGCCGGGGTGCTTGCAGCGCCCGACGACAAAGCTTGATGCCGGCGCTACGCTGCCCGCCGGGACCACCTTGCCGGCGTTGCGCCGTGAAGGGCTGCAGGCATCACGGCGATCGGGGGCGCCAAGCCAGGGGCGAACCGATCGCTGCGCAGCGATGCGTCTCAGCGCGCGGCCGTCACTTGAACACCCATTCGTAGTTCAGGATGATCCGGTAGTCGTTGATAACGCCATTCGCGCCCATGTCGACGTAGGCGACGCGGCCCCGCAGCCAGAACGGTCGCGTCCATTCGGGCCAGGTCTTGGCGCTGAATCGATAGTCTGCTGTCAGGTCGTACTCGGTCCAGTTCGGTTGAGGGGCTTCGGTCGACGGATTGATCGCGTTGTTGCCACTGGCGATCCCGCCGCCGAGCATGAAGCCCGGCGCGCGCAAGGCAGCGAAGTCGTAGCTCGCTGCGATCAACCAGACCTGCTGGCCGGCGAGGTCGAAGTCCTTCACGATCATCGACGGGTAGCCAGCCCAACCCGCGTAGGGTTTGTTGTAGTTCGATCCGCGCCCGGTCTGCTGGTAGGCGAGCGTCAGCGTCGCGGCGCCAGGCATGTAGTCGGCCTTGAGGCCCATCGAATAGGTGTTGAACGGCTTGCCCTGGAGCAGGTCGTCGCCAACGCTTGTCTGGTACATCCCCTGCGCGCTCAGGCGCATCCGGTCGCCGCCGGAGAGCGTCGTCAGCCACTGCACGTCGGTGAAGGTCGAACTCAGCACGTTGGCCACGTAGTAGCTCGACACCCGCAGACCGAGACCTTTTATGGGTTCACCGCCGAGGGTCAGCAACCACAACGGCTCGCTCGTCGGGCTGTCGATGTTCGCCGCCTCGACGAAGTTGAGGAACTTCTCGCTCGTCCGCGGCTTGGTCCCGTCGAGGTAGGCGCCGTAGTAGTTCAGGCCGCCGACCGCACCGCTGACCAGTCCCCCCTGGTAGGTGATCGGCGTCATCCGGATGTCGTGCGGGTTGATTTCGGGCTGATCGACGATGAAGCGACCGCCGGTTGCCAGCTGATCCCACAGCTTGAGCGAGACATAGGCCTGACCGACGACCGAGTACGGATCCTGCGGCGTCACGAGCAAGCCCGTGCCGCCCTTGTCTTCGGGCCCCCACAAGCGCTGTGAGGTGTAGCCGACGACGCCGAACTGCAGCGCGTCGGCGATCCAGCCGGTTTTGTAGCCGGCCCAACCGCCGAGCGCCCAGGCGACGCTCTGCACGT
>JBDTSN010000261.1:0-4399 GCA_039931145.1 Burkholderiales bacterium
ACTTGCAGTGCGCGCCCCGGCAAGCATGCCGGGGCCGCTCGACGGGCTCGCCGCACGCGGCTCGAAACCCCCGTCTCGCCCCCAACCCTCCCCCAGCGGGGGAGGGGGCAAACGTTGCTCCCTCAGCGGGGGGGTGTTCGGTGTGCATGCTGAGCTTCATCGCCAATCAGGTGTGTTGTTGCGCGCCGTCACTCGGCAGCACCCTACCCCACTCAGCGCGTCATCTGCGCCCAAGCCTTTTCCAGCCGCTTGACGCTCACCGGCTGCGGCGTGCGCAGTTCTTGTGCGAACAGACTCACACGCAGTTCCTCGATCAGCCAGCGGAATTCGTCGAGCCGTGCATCGGGTGCGCCTTTGCGCTCGGCAAGCACGCGCCAGTAGCGTTGCTCGAGCGGGCGTAGCTCCATCAAGCGCTGGGCGTCGCGCGCGGGGTCGGCGCGCAGTTTCTCGAGGCGCATCGTGACGCCTTTCAGGTAACGCGGCAGGTGCGCCATCTGCGGCCACGGCGTCGATGCCACGAAACGCTTCGGGCACAGCCGCGCAAGTTGCGCCTGCACGTCCTCGACGACCTCCTTCGGCAGCCTTGCATCGCGCAGCTTGCGCAGTGCGGCGGTGTACTCGACGAGCACGCTCGCGACGGCGCGCGCGACCTCGTTGGCGATCAGCGTCAGCCGGCCGCGCCCTTCGTCGATGCGGCGCTGGAAGCTCACTGCGTCGGTCGGCAGCGGATCGGCGAGGAAAGCGCGGTCGAGCGCAACGTCGATGATCTGCGTGCGCAGTTCTTCTGCCGTGCCGAGGCCCATGTAGGCGGCGGCCATCGCCTGCATGTCGGGAATGTTCTTCTCGAGGTAGCGCAGCGCGTCGCGGATCTGCAGTGCGACGAGGCGGCGCAAACCGGCGCGGTGCTTCAGCGCCGCTGCCTCCGGCTCATCAAAGACTTCAATCTCGACGTGCGCACCACAGTCGACGAGCGCCGGATAGCCGATCAGCGTCTGGTTGCCGCGCGCGATTTCCATCAGCTCGGGCAGTTCGCCGAAGGTCCACGCGGTGTAGTGCTGCGCGTTCTCCGCCTTGCGCGGCGCGCTTTCGGCTGCCTGCGGTGAGACTGCATCCGTCGGCCGACCTCCCGCGCGCAGCGTGTTCGGCTCGGGCTTGTCGCGCGGCGCGACAGCCGCAGCATCGCGCGGCGCGCCTGCCGTCGCGCCGAGCTTGAGATCGGCAAGCGCCTGAAACGCGGACCGTGCCTGGCCGCCGAGCTCGGCCTTCAGTGCCGCGAGGTTGCGCCCCATGCCAAGCTGGCGGCCATGCTCGTCAACAACCCGAAAGTTCATGAACAGGTGCGCCGGCAGTTGTTCGAGCTTGAAGTCGTTGCGTTGAACGTCGATACCGGATCGCGCTCGAACGTCCTTCAGCAGTGCATCGATCAGATTGCTGTGCGCGAACAGAGCCTCGCGTGCGAAACCTGCGGCGAACTCCGGCAGCGGCACGAGGCGCGAGCGCGGGCGCTGGTGCAGCGTCTTCACTATCGCGAGCACCTTGTCCTTCAAGAGCCCGGGTACGAGCCACGCACAGCGCTCGTCGTCGATCTGGTTCAGTGCATAGATCGGCACCGTCACCGTGACGCCGTCCTTGGCGTCGCCCGGCTCGTGCAGATAGCTCACCGCACAGTCGATGCCTCCCAAGCGCAGCAACTTCGGGAACGCCGCCGTCGTGATGCCGGCGGCCTCGTGGCGCATCAACTCGTCACGCGTGAGATGAAGTAGCCGAGGCTGGCGCTTCACTTCGGCGCGAACCCAGCGCTCCAGGCTGTGGCCGCTGCACACGTCAGCGGGAAGTTGCTGGTCATAGAAGGCGTGGATCAGTTCGTCGTCGACGAGCACATCCTGGCGGCGTGATTTGTGTTCGAGCTCCTGCACTTCGCGGATCAGGCGCCGGTTCGCGTTCAGGAACTGCAGCTTCGTCTCCCACTCGCCGCCGACGAGCGCCTCGCGGATGAAGATCTCGCGCGCCGCGGGCAGATCGACGTTGCCGTAGTTCACGCGCCGGTTGCTGTAGACGACGATGCCATAGAGCGTCGCGCGCTCGAGCGCGATCACCTCGGCGGCCTTCTTCTCCCAGTGCGGTTCGAGCAGTTGCGTCTTCAGCAGATGGCCGGC
Source organism: Burkholderiales bacterium (assembly GCA_039931145.1). GTDB lineage: Bacteria > Pseudomonadota > Gammaproteobacteria > Burkholderiales > Burkholderiaceae_C > CAIKUF01. Next base: position 2,157 of record JBDTSN010000261.1, read on the forward strand.
GATGCCCGGCAGCCACTGCGGCTCGATCGCGGCAATACCACGCGCATAGAGCCGCGTCGTCTCGACGAGTTCGCCAGCGACGATCCACTTGCCCGGCTTCTTCGACAGATGCACGCCGGGATGGCGCCAGAAGCGGATGCCGCGCGCGCCGAGGTACCACTCCTCGTCTTCGCTCTTGAAGCCGATATTGCCGAGCAAGCCGGAGAGGAGCGCGACGTGCACCTGCTCGTAGGTCGCGGGCGTCGTGTTCAGCCGCCAGCCGTGTTCGGCGACAACGGTGTGCAGTTGCGAATGGATGTCGCGCCATTCCCGCACGCGGCGTGGGTTGATGAAGCTGTCGCGCAGGCGCTGTTCCTGTTGGCGGTTCGACAGCTTGTGGGTGGCGCCTTTGGCGCCACCGTCGTGGCCGTCATGGCGCACCGCCTCCCCAGCCCTCCCCCGCCGGGCGGGTGAGGGAGGCAGCGGTTCGCGGTGCCCGCGCCCTTCCTCGATCCACTTCCACAACTTCAGCGTGCCGATGAACTCTGAGCGTTCATCGTCGAACTTCTTGTGCTTCTCGTCGGCCGCCTGTTGCGCTTCGAGCGGCCGGTCGCGCACGTCCTGGCCGGTGAGCGCGGCAGCGATCACGAGTACTTCGGAAAGAGACTCCCGGCTGCGTGCCTCGAGGATCATGCGGCCGATGCGCGGGTCGAGCGGCAGCCGGCTCAAGGCCTTGCCGATTTCGGTCAACTCGTTCTGCTCGTCGACCGCGTTCAGTTCGCCGAGCAGTGCATAGCCGTCGACGAGCGCGCGCCGCGGCGGTGGCTCGAGAAACGGGAAGCTCTCGACCTGCCCCAAGCCAAGTGCCTTCATGCGCAAGATCACGCCCGCAAGCGACGAGCGCAGGATCTCGGGGTCGGTGAAGCGCGGCCGGGCGGCGAAATCCGGTTCGTCGTAGAGGCGGATGCAGATGCCGTTGGCGACGCGCCCGCAGCGCCCTGCGCGCTGGTTCGCCGCCGCCTGGCTGATCGGCTCGATCATCAGCTGCTCGACCTTGTTGCGATAGCTGTAGCGCTTGACGCGCGCCTCGCCGCTGTCGATCACGTAGCGGATGCCGGGCACGGTGAGCGAGGTCTCGGCGACGTTCGTCGCGAGCACAATGCGACGGCCGCTGCCGGTTTCGAAAACGCGCTCTTGCTCGGCCTGCGACAGGCGCGCGAAGAGCGGCAGGATTTCGACCGGCCCAGAACGCGATTGCGTGCTCGCGACATGCTTGCGCAGATGATCGGCGGCGTCGCGAATTTCGCGCTCACCGGGCAGGAAGACGAGGATGTCGCCCGACCCACCTTGCAGCCAGAGCTCGTCCACCGCGTCGGCAATCGCATCGTTCAGTTCGCGTTCGCGCCGCGCACTGGGCCGAGCCGAAGTCGCAGCGCCGCCTTTGGCGGCAGGTGACGGACCTGCCTTCGGCGCATCGGCCGCGCCGAACGGCCGCCAGCGCTGCTCGACCGGAAACATGCGGCCCGAAACCTGGATCACCGGCGCCGGGCCGGTGTTGCTCTCGAAGTGCTTCGCGAAGCGCTCGGCATCGATCGTCGCCGAGGTCACGATCACCTTCAGGTCCGGCCGCCGCGGCAACACCTCGCGCAGATAGCCGAGCAGAAAGTCGATATTCAGGCTGCGCTCATGCGCCTCGTCGATGATCAGCGTGTCGTAGGCGCGCAGCAGCGGGTCGCTCTGCGTCTCGGCGAGCAGGATGCCGTCCGTCATCAGCTTGATGCTCGCGCCCGGCGTGAGCCGATCCTGGAAGCGCACCTTGTAGCCGACGACCTCACCGAGCGTCGTGTTCAGCTCGTGCGCGATGCGCTTGGCGACGCTCGACGCCGCAATGCGCCGCGGCTGCGTATGGCCGATGAGCTTGCCGGTGTTCAGCTTGCCGCGGCCGAGCGCAAGGGCGAGCTTGGGCAGTTGCGTCGTCTTGCCCGAACCGGTTTCGCCGCAGACGATGACGACCTGATGGGCGGCGAGCGCGGCGGCGATGTCGTCCCGTCGCGCCGAGACCGGGAGTGATTCGGGGAAGGTGATTTGCCCCAGCGCGAGGGCGGGAATGGCGGGCGCGGCGGGTCGGGACATGCTGGCCCGATTATCCTCAGCGCGTCGCGCGAGCCCGCCCCTCCAGATTGCACACCGAGTCATGCCATCACTGCCCGTCGAGACCATATGGCGAGATGCCGGCCTCGCATCCGAAGCGCTCGAGCGCGCTG
>JBDTSN010000262.1:0-4394 GCA_039931145.1 Burkholderiales bacterium
CCCTCCCCCGCTGGGGGAGCAACTGTGTTCACTGTCAAGCCTTTTCTGCAGGGCTGAGCTGATGAGCGGCGTCCCACATAGCGCCGTCTCTGAGCATGGCGTTGAGCACCGTCAGCAGCTTGCGCATGCACGCCACGAGCACAACCTTCTTGGGCTTGCCGGCGTTTGTCAGCCGATCGTGGAAGGTCTTGATTGGAGGGTTGAAGCGCACGGCCGACAACGTGGCCATGTACAACACGGCGCGCACCTCACTGCGCCCGCCCCAGCAGCGACGCGGGCCGTTACGTTTACCCGAATCGCTGGCCAGCGGCGCCACGCCCACCAGCTTGGCGAGCGCGCGCCGGTCGAGTCGCCCCAACTCGGGCAAGGCCGCGCTCAGACTGAGGATGCTCACCGGGCCGATGCCCTTGACGCTGTCGAGCAGCAGGGTCTGCTGCTTGAAGTGCGTGTCCAGGTGGTCGTCGATGTCGCGTTCGAGCTCGCGCAGTTGCGCCTCCAACACATGCAGCACCTTCTTGATGCTCTTGATGGTGCGCCTGTTGCCGTGCTCCAGGCGATTGCTCTCGGCCACGTGCATGTCCACCAGCTGACGCCGGCGCATCATCATCGCGGCCAGCTCGAGCCGATGTGGCTCCACGGGTGCGGTGATGTAGGTGTGGCGCTTGTCGTGGCGTGCCAGCACGTCGGCAAAGTCACGCAATACACGGGCGTCGAGCTTGTCGGTCTTGGCCAGTACGCCCATGGACTTGGCAAAGTCTCGCGCCTGGCGCGGATTCACGCGTGCCACGGCCACGCCCGCGGCTTGCAGCGCGCACACCAGGCCACGCTCATAGCCACCGGTGGCCTCCAGCACCACCAGGTCGACCGCGTCGGCTTGCAGCCTGGCGATCAAGCCGTCCCATCCGGCGGCGTTGTTGTCCACGCGCAGGCTCGTGCTGCCCCAGCAGCCATCGAGATGGCCCTTGGAGACATCGATGCCGGCGTTCGGACGCGACGCCGCGTTTGCTACCCCACCTTGCGGATACGTGTTCATGATTGGCAACTGTTCGGGTTACGCGGTTGGACAAGACGGCTCAGCGCGTTGACCCAATGCTCTCCCGCGAGCTCGAGGCTCCGAGGGTTGCCGGGTTTGGCGCGCCGAGCGCGACACTGCACTTCGGGGCGAAGGCTGTGGACAAGTGGACGGTTCGTGCTGCGCACGAAGCGGCCGGCTTGCCGTGGACAACGCTGCGCGTTGCCCACCGCGCCAGCCTCCGCCCACTTGACCACAGCCTGCAACCACGAGGTCGACCTATGGTCAATACAGAACATACAAGGGTTGGGGTGGGGGCCGGCCGAGCCAAGGCTGACCCGCAGCGCGGATTGCCTGACAGCGGGACTCCGCACCGGCACGTGATTTGCGCACGATTTGGTGCGTGGTTACAGGGCTTTGCCCCGGCTGGGGGTTGCCGATAGGTCATGCTTCGCCGCTACACTCATGCACTTTTGGCCGGGTGGCCGATAAACAGTTTTGATCCGATGGGAGTGAAGCTCGAATGACTCAAGCTTTTCAGGCAGGCCCCGGTAGGGCCGTGGTGATCGCCGCGATGGCGGCGACGCTGCTGCTCGCCGGTTGCAGCGACAGCAAGAAAGACAAGGCGTCGCAAACCGCAGCCAAGGTCAACAAGGAAGAAATCACGGTTCACGAGATCAACTTCGTGATGCAGCAGCAGCGCGGCCTCAAACCCGAGCAGACCGAAGCGGCAAGCAAGCAGATCCTCGAGCGCCTGATCGACCAGGAACTCGCACTGCAAAAAGCAGAGGATCTCAAGCTCGATCGCGAGCCGAGAGTGATGCAACAGCTTGAGGCTGCGAAGCGCGAAATCATCGCGCGCTCCTATATCGAGAAGACGGGCGCAACTGCGGCCAAGCCGACGCCCGAGGAGATCAAGAAGTATTACGACGAACATCCGGCGCTCTTCAAAGAGCGCCGCATCTACAGCATTCAAGAGATCGCGATCGAAGCCACTCCCGATCAGGTGCCGGCGCTGCGTGAGCATCTTCAAGAGGCCAAGTCGATCAGTGACTTTGTCGAATACCTCAAGGCCAGCAGCTTCAAATTCTCCGGCAACCAGGCGGTCCGGGCAGCGGAGCAGCTTCCGCTCAATATGCTCGACGCCTTCGCGAAGATGAAGGATGGCCAAGCCATTCTGGCGCCGACGGCGCCGGGCGCGCAGGTGATCGTCCTCGCCGGCGCGCGCGCCGAGCCGGTCGACGAGGTGCGCGCAAAGCCGGCGATCGAGCAGTTCTTGTGGAACGATGCCAAGCGCAAGCTGCTCGAAGCCGATATGAAAGCCATGCGCGCGGCGGCGAAGATCGAATACGTCGGCAAGTTCGCCGAAGCTGCAGCTTCGGCACCGGGCGCTGCGTCCGCTCCTGCCGCCGCGGCGCCACCACCTGCGGCGAGCGCAGCGGCGGGCGAAGCAAAGCCCGCCGCAGGCGGCCTTGGCGCGGGTGACATTGCAAAAGGCATGGGGTTGAAATGATGAAATTACTGAACAAAGTCTTCTTCCTGCTTGTACTTCTGGCCGGTTTCGGCCAGGTTCAGGCCCAGACACCGACACAAGCGCCGACGCAGGCATCGGCGCGCAACAGCAACAGCGACTACATCCTGGGCGCGGGCGACGTCGTACGAATCACCGTCTATCAGAACCCCGACCTGTCGCTCGAGGCGCGCATCGGCGAATCTGGCGTGATCAGCTATCCGCTGATCGGCGCCGTCAAGCTCGGGGGCTTGCCGGTGCCCGAAGCCGAGAAGCGCATCGCCGACGGCCTGAAGAGCGGGAACTTCATCAAGAATCCACAGGTCAGCATCCTCGTCACACAGGTGCGGGGCAACCAGGCCTCGGTGCTCGGCCAGGTGTTGCGACCGGGTCGTTATCCGTTGGAGCAGGCGAACATGACCTTGAGCGAGTTGCTCGCGATGGCAGGCGGTATCGCCCAGTCGGGCAACGACATCGTGACACTGTCCGGCAAGCGCAACGGCAAGCCGATGCGGATGCAGGTCGATTTCCCGACGATCTTCATCGGCGAAGGCAAGGATGTCCCCGTCGCCGATGGCGACGTCGTCTACGTCGATCGCATGCCGACGGTCTATATCTACGGCGAAGTCCAGCGCCCGGGGCCATACCGCATCGAGCGCGGCATGACCGTCCTGCAGGCGCTCGCGACGGGCGGTGGCCCAACGCTGCGCGGCACCGAGAAAGGCATCCGCATCCACCGCCGCGATGCCGAAGGCAAGGTTCAGGTGATTGAGCCCAAGATGGACGACCTCGTCAAGGATGGCGACGTCGTGTACGTGCGCGAGAGTTTGTTCTAAGGGCAGCCCGACCATGAATCTAAGTCAGTTTCTTGCCATTCTGCGAGCGCGCTGGTGGATAGGCGCGATCGTCTTCGCGCTCACCGTGGCCACCACGCTTGTCGTAAGTCTCTTGCTGCCCAAAAAGTATGCGGCAACCGCCACCCTTCTGGTCGATGTGAAGAGCCCGGACCCGATTGCCGGCATGCTGTTTCCGTCGCTGGGTATGCCGAGCTACATGGCGACTCAGGTCGACATCATGCAGGCGGACAGGGTCAGCTTGCGTGTAATCAAGATGCTCAAGCTGAACGAGAACCCTCAGATCCGGGAGCAGTGGATCGAATCCACCGGTGGCACCGGCAACTTCGAAGGCTGGCTGGCCAGCTCCCTCGTTAAGGATCTCAGCGCCAAGCCCTCGCGCGAATCGAACGTGATCAATGTGACCTACGCCGGCCGGGATCCGGCTTTCTCGGCTGCGATGGCGAATGCCTACGTTCAGGCGTTTCTGGATACATCCGTGGAATTGCGCGTAGATCCCGCGCGCCAGTACTCGACGTTCTTCGACAGCCGGGGCAAGGAACTACGCGACGCGGTGGAGAAGGCCCAAACAAGGCTTTCAACGTTTCAGCGCGAAAACAATCTTGTAGCCAACGACGAGCGAATGGACGTCGAGACGCAGCGTCTCAACGAATTGTCGTCCCAACTCGTCATGACCCAGGCAGCTGCGGCCGACTCTCGCAGTCGAATGGCGCAGGCCAACTCAGGTTCCGGCGACAAGATGCAAGAGGTGCTCAACAGCGGGGTGGTTGCCGCGTTGAAGACCGACATCTCGCGTTCCGAGGCGCAGCTGCAGGTACTCAAAGCCCGCTTTGGCGATAACCACCCACAGGTTATCGAGGCGAAGGCAAACATCGCTGAACTGCGCGCACGCATGGAAGCCGAGATCCGCAGGGTAACCAGCGGCGTCGGCGTGTCCAACACAATCATGAAGTCACGCGAAGGCGACATTCGGGCCGCACTGGACACGCAACGCGCCAAGGTGCTCAAGCTAAAGACT
>JBDTSN010000263.1:0-4392 GCA_039931145.1 Burkholderiales bacterium
CCGGCAGCAGGCTGTGGATCAGTTCGGACGACACGTCCATCAGCAGGCTCACGAAGCCGAGCGCCCAGATGGCGGGTGGGATGCCTGGGCGTGGCTGCATCGGGCAGGTGTGAACGGTTGGGAGCGCGGTGAGGGCGAATCGTCGCACGTCCGGGTGCCGCCGGAGTCGGGCCGGATAATCGATCCATGCACCTGATGATCCCGTTTGCCTCGACGCTGTCGGAAGGTTGCGTCCACACGCTGCGCGATCTGCAACTGCCCAATCTCTCGCGCCTGCTGGCGCGGCTTTCGCCCACCGTGCGCGATGGCGGCGACGAGTACGCGCTGTCAATGCCGCACGAGCGCGCATTTGCGGCCGCGATCGGACTGCGCGGTGGCGACGGCTGTCTGCCGTGGGCAGCGCGGCAGGCGTTGGCCGACGGGATCGACCTTGGCAAAGACGAAGCGGCCTGGGGCCTGCTGACGCCGGTGCACTGGCATCTGGCAAGCGATCACGTCGCGCTCGTCGACCCGGCCGAGCTCGGGCTGGACGAAGCCGAATCGCGCGCATTGATGAAAGTGGTGGCGCCGTTGTTCGAGTCCGAGGGCTGGCGCATCGAATACGGCGCGCCGCTGCGCTGGTATGCGGCGCACAACTCGCTGCGCGACCTGCCATGCGCCGCGATCGAACGCGTGATCGGCCGCAACGTCGACATCTGGATGCCGGCAGACCCGCGCGTCGCGCGTATTCGAAGGCTGCAAAGCGAAGTGCAGATGCTGCTTTACACCGACGCCACGAACGAGTCGCGTGAAGCACGTGGCGCGTTGGCGGTGAACTCCTTTTGGCTCAGCGGGTGTGGTGTGCACCAGGTTGAATCGGCAGCGCCCGAATTGCGAATCGAGGACGCGCTGCGCGCGAGTGCGCTGACCGAGGACTGGGCGGCATGGGCCGAAGCATGGTGCGCACTCGACGCCGGGCCACTCGTCGCACTGCTGCAACGCGCCGAGCGCGGCGAGTCGGCCGTGTTGACGTTGTGCGGCGAACGCCAGGCGCAGCGCTTCGAGGTCGCATCTCAGTCCCTTTGGATGCGCGCAACCGCGGCGTTTCGCAGCCCGCCCGTGGCGCCTGTGCTGGAGGCCCTGTGAGCGCCCGGGCACAGCCGCTCGCAAGAGAGCGCGGCGCTCGGCCTGGCGGGACCGCGCACCGCGCGAGGATGCAGCAGTGACAGACGCGCCGACACTGGTGCAGCGCGACGTCCCGCCGCGCGTCGCGTGGGCCTTGGAGGCTGCCGGCGTGCCCCCGTTGCTCGCGCGGCTGTTCGCCGCGCGCGGCGTGCGTTCGGTGGATGAACTCGACGACAGCCTGTCGCGCCTGCTGCCGCCTGCAGGACTGCGTGGCGCGCAAGATGCGGCGCGTCTGCTCGCCGATGCGATCGCTGCGGGGCGGCTGATCTGCGTCGTCGCTGACTACGACTGCGACGGCGCCACTGCTTGTGCGGTCGCCTTGCGTGGCCTCGCGCTGCTCGGCGCTGCGCGCGCCAAGCTGCGCTACGTCGTTCCCGATCGGGTGCTGCACGGCTATGGGTTGACGCCGGCGATCGTCGATCTCGCCTGCACACCACACGTGCCGGGACTGCTGTTGACGGTGGACAACGGCATTGCGAGCCTGGAAGGCGTCGCCCACGCACGCGCGCGCGGCATCGACGTGCTCGTCACCGACCATCACCTGCCTGCGCTGGCGGGCGACGCCGTTGCGCTGCCGGCGGCGAACGTCATCGTGAACCCGAACCAGCCCGGCTGCGATTTCGAGAGCAAGAACCTGGCCGGTGTTGGCGTCATGTTCTACGTCTTGCTCGCCCTGCGCAGCGAACTGCGCGAGCGCGGTGCGTTCACGGCACAAAACCAACCGCGCCTGGATGCGCTGCTCGATCTGGTCGCGCTCGGCACCGTCGCCGATGTCGTGCGGCTCGATGCAAACAACCGGCGGCTCGTCGCGCAGGGCCTCAAGCGCGTGCGCGACGGCCGTATGCAGCCGGGGCTTGCGGCACTCTTCACTGCGTCCGGGCGCGATGCGGCGCGCGCAAGCGCTTTCGATTTCGGCTTTGCACTTGGGCCGCGCATCAACGCGGCCGGCCGGCTTGCCGACATGACGCTCGGCATCGAATGCCTGCTTACCGACGATCGCGCGCGGGCTGCCGAGCTGGCGCAGAGATTGGATGCGATCAACCGCGAACGGCGTGACGTGGAAGCCGGCATGCGCGAGCAGGCCGAGGCGGCGCTCGATGCGCTGATGCAGTTCGACGCCGAGCCGCCGCCGGCGCTGGCCGTGTTCGACGCCGCGTTTCACGAGGGCGTGGTCGGCATCGTTGCTTCGCGCTTGAAGGATCGACTGCATCGGCCGACGTTCGTCTTCGCGCCCGGCCGCGACGGCACGCTCAAGGGCTCGGGCCGCTCGATTGCGGGGTTTCATTTGCGTGACGCGCTCGACCTCGTGAGCAAGCGCCAACCCGGGCTGTTGCTGCGCTTCGGCGGGCACGCGATGGCGGCAGGCTGCACGATCGCCGCGACCGACTTTGCAGCCTTCGACCGCGCGTTGCAACGCGTCGCGAGGGAGGGGCTCGATGCGACGTTGCTTGCGCGCCGCCTCGCGACCGACGGCCCGCTCGGCGCCGAGCACTTCGCGATCGAGACCGTGCGTGCGATCGATGCGCAGGTCTGGGGGCAGGCATTCGACGCACCGGTCTGGGTCGACGAGGTGGACGTGCTTGCGCAGCGCCTGGTCGGCGAGAAGCACCTCAAGCTCTCGCTGCGTCACGCCGGCGTTGTGCGCGACGCGATCTGGTTCGGTCGCAGCGAGCCGCTGCCGGCGCGTGCGCGACTGGCGTATCGACTCAGCCTCGACACCTACAATGGTCGCGATCGGGTGCAGATGGTGGTGCAAGCCACGGGCTGAAGCAAACATCTGCCCGTCAGCAAGGGTGTAGCAGCACCAATCGCGAGTTCTACAGCGACTGCCGGACGACGAATCGGGTGCCGCCGACCCTCCCGAGATAGGGGCGGTGAGCGCAGTGCGTGGGAGCTGGCTGCGCCTCAGGTTGTGAGGTTCCTGAGCGCAGGCGAGAGCGCGAAATCGATTGCATGGTCGATCTCCCATTCGCACCCATCGTTCCAGTCGGACTCGAAGACAGGCGCCGTGAGTTCGACGCGCAATCCTGCGGCCTGCGCCTGCGCTCGCTCTTCGGCCCGCGGCGATCGTGCGAGCCGCCGGCGCGTTCGCGACATCGTCCCGGCAGCCATGATGCGCACCGCGAGGCCCGACGCGCCTTCGCATTGAACGAGCGCGGCCAGATCGTCCATAGCACCCAGGAGCTCCTCCCACATCTCGAACGCGCGAAACGCGCGCATCGCTTCGTCCAGCCTTGCCCTCGCCGAGACGAGGTCGCCCTGCTGAAGGTCGGTCTTGCCCAGCCAGCGCAGCGCGTTGGCTTCGCCGCGCTTGTCCGCGGCCTCGCGACAGACGGTCAACGAACGCTTGAACCACAACACGGCCTGCGCTATGTCGGCCTCGTCGAAGGCCAGCTCGCCAAGCTGGAGTTGGCATTCTCCCTGGATCTCCTGGTGCTTGATTTCGCGCGCGATGACCAGGCATTGCTCGAGATGTTCTCGCGCTCGTTCGGCGTCGCCGAGGTAAGCCCGGATCTGGCCCAGATGTATGAGGCCGATCGCTTCGCCGCTTTTGTCGCCCAGATCGCGGAAGATCTGGATCGCCTCATGTTCGCTTTCGAGCGCGCCCTCGGCGTCGCCCGCCTGCAGCTTGGCAAGGGACAGCGTCGATAACGTCGCCGCGACGTCACTCCGATTGTCGAGCCTGCGCCGTAGCGTCAGGCAGGTCTCGAGCATGCGTCGCGCCTCGGGATGGTCGCTCTGACTTTCCGCCAAAGTTGCGCCGACGTACAAGGTCCAGGCGTGCGCGATGTCCGAGGCCTGGATCGCGGGCAGCGCCAGTGCCGAGCGCACCACCCCGCGGCCCTCGGTCGCGTAGCCGCGAAGTATCCAGAAGCCCTGCATTGCGACCGCCAATTTGACGGCAATGACCGGGTCGACCCCGCCACCGAGCGCGGTCGCGATCGCGACCCGCACGTTGTCCAGATCGACCTCGAAGCGCTGAATCCATTCGGCCTGTTCCGGGCCCATCATGCCGTCGCGGGCCTTCTTTGCTTTGGCAAAGTAGTGCTCGCAATGCCGCGCTGCGACATCAGCGCCTTCGGAAGTCGCGGCAAGCTTCTCGCCCGCATAGTCGCGGATCGTCTCGAGCATCCGGTAGCGTCCGGGATCGTCGCGCTCCTCGAGCATTACCAGTGACTTCTCGTCCAGCGAACTAAGGCACTGTCAGCAAATTACTTTTACAAGTTG
>JBDTSN010000264.1:0-4390 GCA_039931145.1 Burkholderiales bacterium
CGGCCGAACCTCGGGCTGATCGCTTTGAACAGCGGGTAACTGAGGAATCTAGGATCAATGGCACGCAGCTGCTGTGGGCGTCGAACACGACGAGCGATGTCTTCGTCAACACCGCGACAAGCCAGTATTTCGTGCTGCTCTCGGGCCGCTGGTTCACCGGGCCGGGGATGAGCGGGCCGTGGACTTTCGTCGCCAACAACGCGCTGCCGGCTGACTTCGCGCGCATCCCGACCGGCTCGCTCGCGTCGGCGGTGCTGCCGACGGTGGCTGGCACGCCGCAGGCGCAGGCGGCGGCGATCGAGAACTCGATCCCGCAGACGGCGACCGTCAAGCGCGTGAGCGGGCCGAAGTTCACGCCGAGCTTCGACGGTGCGCCGCAGTACTCGCAGGTCGAGGGCACGTCGCTTGCGTACGTCGCGAACTCGAACGTGCCGATCATTCAGGTCACGGGCACGTCGTACTACGCGGTGCAGGCTGGCGTCTGGTTCAACGCACCGGGCCTGACCGGGCCGTGGACGATCGCGACCGTGGTGCCGGAAGTGATCTACACGATCCCGCCGTCGTCACCGATCTTCTACGTGACCTACGTCCGCATCTACAGCGCGACGCCCGAGGTCGTCTACGAGGGCTACACGCCCGGTTATCTGGGCACCGTCGTCAATCCCTACGGCACCGTCGTCTACGGCACCGGCTACGCGTACACGCCGTGGGTCGGGTCGGTCTGGTACCCGACGCCCTACACCTACGGTTACGCCGCGGCGCCGATTTACAACCCGTACGTCGGCTACACGTTCGGCTTCGCCGTCGGCCTCGCGACGGCCGCGTGGATGACGCCGTACTACTGGGGCGGCGCCTACTACCACGCCGGCTACTGGGGCGGTTACGGCTGCTGCGCCACGGCGAGCGCAAATGTCTACGGCCACTGGGGGGCGACGACTTATTCCGGCACGCGCTCGTGGTACGCGGGCGGCGGCGTCGCCGGCACGCGGGCGAGTGGCGGCTACTACAACGCTCGCACCGGCACCAGCGGCAGCTATGCCGCAGGGCGCCAGTACAACGCCTGGACCGGCAACGCCTCGCGCGGCTACGACCGCACGATCAACGGTGCTGACGGCGGCTCGGGCAACGTCGCGCGTGGCGCCAACTACAACACCTACACCGGCCAGCGCACCGCAGGTTCGAGCGGCTCATACACCGGCGCGGGCGGTAGCTCGGTCGACCACAGCGGCGCGACGACGGCCGGCCCGCAAGGCTACGGCCACACCGGATCGACGTCGACCTACAACGCCAAGACGGGCGAATCGCACACCTGGAACAATGGCCAACCGGTGAACAACGACCACTACGCCGACAGCAACGGCAACGTGATGCGCAGCGATGGCAACGGCGGCTGGCAGCAGCATTCGGCCGGTGGCTGGGGCGCGGCTTCGGGCGACACCTCGTGGGCGAATCGCGACGCGCAGGGGCGCAGCGCCGGTGACGAACGCTCCAGCAGTTTCGGCGGCGGTGGGTTCGGCGGCGGCGACCACTTTGGCGGCGGCGGCTTCGGCGGTGGCGATCGCTTCGGCGGTGGCGGCTTCGGCGGTGGTCGCTTTGGCGGTGGCGGCGGCGGCTTTCGCGGTCGGCGCTGAGCCTCGGTTGAGGGAAACGGCGAGCGCCGGGTTACGCGCCCGCTTGTCGCCTGATCAAGGCCCGGCGCTGCCTCGATGCGAAGCAGCGCTGGGCCGCAGCCGAGCGCTGCCGTCTACTGGGGCGAAGAAGCCCGGGGCGAACCCGATGCGCGGCCACTCGACGCCGGCGTGGCGCGTACCGGCGGCACGGCGGGCAGCGAGCCCATCGAGCCGGGCAGCGCGCCCGCCCACAGGCGCTTCAAGCGCTCGAGTTCGACGTCGTAGAGCTTGTTGATGCGCACGATCTCCGCCTGCTGATTGGCGACCAGCGTGCGCTGCGCCTCTACTGAAGCGTCGTTGCCGTCGAGTGCCTGGCGCAGCTTCGCCGGCAGTTCACGGCCGACGTAGAACTCGGATTCATCGAGCAAGGGCTTGCGCTCGGTGGCCAGCAGCTTGAGCCGCTCTTCGGAATTGCGCACCGCCTTGCGCACATCGTCGAGCGCTGCTTCGCGCGCGCGCTGGTGCGCCGCCTCGTTAGGAAAGCGATTGAGCAGATTGCGGTCGCGGCGGATCGCGTCTTGTTGCGCCGCGCGCTCGATCGCGGCGCGGCGTTCGGCGGCTTCGGCTTCAGTGCGCTCGTCGGCGGTGGGCGTCGGTGGCACGACATGGCGCACCGAGCCGTCGGCGTTGAGCACCTTCTGCTCGCGATCGGCGCAGGCCGCAATCGGCCGGTCCGAAGTCAGCTTGTTGCCATTCGCGTCGATGCACGAGTAGATCTGCCCGGGCGCGGCGAGCGCGCCCGGGCCCGCGAAGGCGCCGAGGCACAGCACGATCTCAGCGGCGAGCAGGCGCTTTTGCATTCACACTCCGTAGCGTTGGCGATATCCGGCCACGCGCGCATGATGCGCCGCGAGCGCCGGGTCGAGGCCAGACTGTAAGTAGCGCAGCAAATCGGCGAGGGTCGAAATTGCGGCGACTTTCAGGCCCAGTTCGCCTTCGACGAACTGCACTGCTGACCAAGCTGCGTCCTGCCCTTGTGCGTCGGTCGCGCGCTCCTGGCGATCGAGTGCGATCGCCACCGCGCACGGCGTACCGCCGGCGGCGCGAATCATCAAAATTGACTCGCGCACCGAGGTGCCGGCCGAGATCACGTCGTCGATGATCAGCACCCGGTCGGCGACCGGCGCGCCGACGAGCGTGCCGCCCTCGCCATGATCCTTCGCCTCCTTGCGGTTGTAGGCGTAGGGCACGTTGCGGCCGAGCCGCGCGAGCTCGATTGCGACTGCCGCGGCGAGCGTGATGCCCTTGTAGGCCGGGCCGAAGATCATGTCGAATTCGATCCCCGAGGCGATCAGGCGGCGTGCATAGAATTGCGCGAGCCTGGACAGCTTGGCGCCGTCGTCGAACAAGCCGGCGTTGAAGAAGTAAGGTGACAGGCGTCCCGCCTTGGTCTTGAACTCGCCGAAGCGCAGCACGCCGGCGTCGACCGAGAACTTCACGAATTCGAGCGCGAGTGCATCGTCATCGTTGTGCGCGGTCGGAGCTGATTGCATCGAGGAAAAACCCGTGTTGCGACTCGTCACCCTGAACCTGAACGGCATCCGCTCCGCAGCCAACAAAGGCTGGCTGCCCTGGGTCGAGTCGATCGGCGCAAATTGTATGGGCGTGCAGGAGCTCAAGGCACAGGCCGCAGACGTAACCAATCGCTTCGACGTGATCGACGGCATGAAAGGGCACTTTCATTTCGCCGAGAAGAAGGGCTACTCCGGCGCCGGCGTCTATTCGCGCAAGAAGCCGTCGGCCGTCGTCACCGGCATCGGCAACGCCGAGTTCGACGCCGAAGGCCGCTGGGTCGAGGCGCGCTTCGATACCGCCAAGCGAAAGTTCAGCATCATCAGCTGCTACTTCCCGAGCGGATCGAGCGGCCCCGAGCGGCAGGAGGCGAAATTTCGCTTCCTCGCACTGATGGCGCCGTACCTGTTGCGCCTGAAGGCCGAGCGCGAGTTCATCCTCGTCGGCGACGTCAACATCGCGCACAAGGAGATCGACCTGCGCAACTGGCGCAGCAACCAGAAGAACAGCGGCTTCCTGCCCGAAGAGCGCGCCTGGATGACGAGTGCGCTCGACGAGCTTGGCCTGGTCGATGTATTTCGCAAGCTCAACCCGCACCCGGATCAGTACACCTGGTGGAGCAACCGCGGCCAGGCTTGGGCGAAGAACGTCGGCTGGAGGCTCGACTATCACCTCGCGACGCCGGGCATTGCGAAGAAGGCGATGCGCGAGCACATCTACCTGGATGAACGCTTCTCGGATCACGCGCCACTGGTGATCGACTACGACCTCAGCCTTTGAGCGCGATGCAGAGTCTTGGGAAGAGTTGAACTTCGGCTCACCCACTGCTGATATCCACCTATTGAAATTCACAACCTCAAAGCGGTCGTCCGGGAGCGTGACCAGCCGCCTTACGAACTCCAGCGGACTCATCGCCAGGCGCATGGCGCCCTGGTGCCGAGCAGTCTGGACAAGGCGGACGCGGGCGGCGCAGTCTCCGGCGCCGCCCCCGGCTCCAGGCGCTGGATTACTCCTTGATGCCGAGTTGGTCCAGCACCCAGGCCACTTCGAATGCGCGGTCCTTCAGCGCGTCGTAGCGGCCCGAGGCGCCGCCGTGGCCGGCCGGGTCCAATTTGATCTTCAGCAGCAAGGGGTTGGCGTCGGTCTTCAGCGCGCGCAGCTTGGCGACGTACTTCGCCGGCTCCCAGTACATCACCTGGCTGTCGTTG
>JBDTSN010000265.1:0-4389 GCA_039931145.1 Burkholderiales bacterium
GCACCGACAAGCAGCTCGAGAAGGCGCGCTCGCAGATCCGCGACCGCCTGACGCAGCTGGCGCCGATCTTCCTGAAGAACAAGTACATGCTGGGCGACGACTTCAGCATGCTCGACGTGGCCATCGCGCCGCTGCTCTGGCGCCTGGACTACTACGGCATCGACCTGAGCAAGAACGCCGTGCCGCTGCTGAAGTACGCCGAGCGCATCTTCTCGCGCCCGGCCTACATCGAGGCACTGACGCCGTCCGAGAAGGTAATGCGCAAGTAGCCACGATTCGCGATGACGCTGCCCACGCAGCCGGTGGATGCCGGCACCTCGACCCGGCCCTACTTGATTCGTGCGCTGCACGAGTGGTGCACCGAGAACGGCTTCACGCCCTATGTCGCCGTCTTCGTCGATGCCAGCGTGCGCGTGCCGCCCGAGTACGTGAAGAACAACGAAATCGTGCTCAACATCGGCCTGGAAGCGACGAATGCACTGCGCCTGTGTAACGAATTCATCGAGTTCAAGGCGCGCTTCGGCGGCACGGCGCGCGAGATTGCCGTACCCGTGACGCACGTGATCGCGATCTACGCACGCGAGAACGGGCAGGGCATGGCGTTTCCGGCGCCGAGCGCCGATGCGGGCGCCAGCGTGGAACTCAGCGCCGTCGCCGCAGACGCGAAGCGCGTGGCGCCGCATTTGACGCTCGCTGACGAGACTGCCAGCCCGACCCCAACTAAAAGTTCCACCACGCGACCTGCAAAGTCGCCCGAGCCTCCCGAGCCACCGCCGAGCCCGGGTCGGCCGTCGCTCAAGCGCGTGAAGTGAAATTGCCGAGGCGCCATCCGGACCACGCAATGCGTCCGATGCCGACAACGTCCCCCTAGAACCGCAGTTGACCGCCCCGCAGACCGGATCGAATATTGCGTCCGGCGGGTTTCCCGCCGGAGTGGGGCGCAATGCGATGGCGCAGCGACTGTGGCGAAGCGGGGCCGATTGATGCAAGTCGAGCCGATCCTATACTTCGTCCCATCGCTCGACGGTTCGTCCGGTTTGCAGCGTACCCCACGCCGGCTTAGCTCAGTTGGTAGAGCACCCGCCTTGTAAGCGGAAGGTCATCTGTTCGAGTCAGATAGCCGGCACCAAACGTCTGACGGAGGCGCGCCGGTTTTCCACTGGGGTCGGTTCCGAGGACGGGGCGACCTTGGGGAAGCGACACGACAGTGGCTTCAGACCACGACCGAGGAGCAAACCATGGCAACAAGAACCCTGATCGCCGCCCTCTTCTTGGGCGCGGTGGTCGCCGCATGCGCTGCAACTGACGACCCGTCCCTGAGCGCCGCGCAGGATGACGCCATCGTCAAGGCCGTGCAGGCGGCGCAGCGGTGCAAGAAGGACGACAACGGCGACGATTGCAGCATCACCGTGACCGTTCGCGACAATGAAGGCGGGTGCCTCGTGGAAATGGAGCAGGATCAAAAGATCGTCGGCTTTCGGCGCGGCGAGCGAGGCAAGGCCATATTCTGGCAACTTGACGACAAGACGACGAGTCGAAATTTCATCTTCACGAAGCATGGCATCGCAATCGTTGACGATACGACTCCCGTTTTCTACGACGCTCAGCGTTTCAACTTGGGCAAGGGATTCCGATGGCGCAACGGGAACCCCGGACCCGGCGAGTTCTATTACGCGGTTCACGTGAAGAACACGAACTCCTCGATATCGTGCAGCCTGGATCCCAAGATTCGCAATCAATCTTGACTCCCGCGAGATGTGGTCACCGCGGATCGATCAGGCGTCCGATTCGCGTCAGCGCAACGCCGAGTTCCGAATCCGATCCTGCCCCGGCGCCGCGCGCCAGCTTTTCGGCGTAGCGGGCTGAGAGCCGGGCGACCTCCAGTCTGCCGGCGAGGAATTCGGCTTCAGCGCGCGCACATTGCAAGAGCGCCAAGCTCGTCGGATCGGAAACCTTCTGTAGCAGCAGTTCGCCGGCGGCAAAGCATTCACGGGCCACGTCGAACCGACCTTGGCGTGCATGCGACAGGCCGAGATAGCCGAGGGACTGCCCCTGCGAAGTGTGATCGGCCAATTCCTGGGCGACGGCAAGCGCCTGCTCGAAGTTCGCTTGGGCTTGGCTCACCCGGCCCTGCGCGTCCTGCACGATGCCCAGATTGCACAAGACGATGCACTCCAGACGGCGGTGACCCATTTCGCGAGCAATCAGAAGTGCCGCTTCGAACTGCGCCTGGGTGACTGCTAACCGGCCTTGGACGAGATTGAGCAGACCAAGGTTGGACAGAGTGTTGCCCTCCCGACTGCGATCCCCGACTTCGCGCGCCACATGGAGTGCTGATTCATAGTCGGTCCGGGCTTCGTTCATTGCGCCAAGGTTGGCCTTGACGTTCCCCAGGTTGCCGAGGAGTCCACCCTCCCAACGCCGGTCGCCCGCGTCGCGCGCGACCGTCAAGGCGATCTCGTAGTGAGTCCGGGCCGCGTTGAACAAGCCTTGGGCGTCAGCCGTGTTGCCGAGACCGTTGAGCGCGGCACATTCGAGCCTCCGATCACCCAGCCTGCGTGCCGTCTCGAGCGCAATCGCGTAGTGCTTGTCGGCTTCCTCGGCTTGGCCTTCGATGGCGAGCACATCGCCCAGATGGCTGTGCAAGCGGCCCTCGATCATCGGCTCGCCGGCATCTCTCGCCGAGGCCAGTGCGGATTCGAACTGCCGCTTCGCGTCCACCACATCACCCGAAGCCTGCAGCGCAGCCCCTGCAATCCGACCTGCCTGCGCAAGATTTGCTGCCCGCAGCCCGGGTATGGCATGCACAAGCGCGGCCAGTTCAGCCCCGAGCTTGAACGGCCCACGCAGTTCGATCGCCTCCCAGGCGCGCTCGAGGATTGCTGCTGCCACCGATGCCTCCGCCGTCGCGGCGGCACGGCGGCATGCTGCGACGAGGTTGCCGAGTTCGACGCAGCCTTCGGCGGTTGCCACATCGATGTCGACGGAGGCGAAATACGTGAAGTGGCGTGATTGCGCCGCCGCGAGAGCTTCAGGGCCGCTTTCCGGATAGCGCTGCAGCGTGCGCAAGTGTTCTGCGGCGTACTCCTGCACGCTCACAAGCAGGTCGAAGCGAGTGTCGGAGACGCTGCGCACGAACGATTTGTCGACCAGCGACTGGAGCATATCCACTGTCCACTGCTGCTCGCCGGCTGCGGGCAACTCGAGCACGGCTTCGGCGGATTCGAAGGTGAAGCCGCCATCGAAGACCGAGAGCTGCGCGAGCGCAGCTTTCTCGGCAGCTGAAAGCAAGTCCCAAGACCAGTCGAATGTCGTCCGCAATGTCGCCTGACGATCGTGGCGCCCGCCGCCAACGGCCAGCAATCTGAAGCGCTGATCCATACGCGCGAGCAGCATGCGCGGGGACATTACGCGCACGCGCGCAGCCGCAAGCTCGACGGCCAGCGGCAGCCCATCGAGCAGCTTCACGAGTTGCGGAATCGCTAGTTGATCGTCGTCGTTGGGCGCAAAGTCATATTTCGCGGCCAGCGCCCGCCGCGTGAACAGCGTCACCGCATCGGTGACCGGCAACGGCGTGAGGGCGAGTGTCTCCTCGCCTTGCAGACCCAGCACTTCGCGCGTCGTGACGATGAATTTTGCCTCCGCGGCGCGGTCGAGCCAGCGGCCGAGCGTTTCCTCCGCATAGCGGGCGACCTGCTCGAAGTTGTCGAGGATGACGAGGCAGTTCGTACGCCCGGCGATGGCAAATCCGAGTTGCACGACGGGGTCGTCCTTGCCGAGCGGCACCTCCAGACCCAGCGCGACAGCATGCGCGATGCCGTTGATGTCACGCGCTTGTGAGAGGTCGCAGAACCAGACGCCACCTTGGAAGTCCCCGAGGTGGGTCCAGGCGAAATAGGTTGCCAGCCGCGTCTTGCCCGTACCCCCCATGCCGAGCAGCGAAACGAGCCGTGCGCCGGCGTCGAAGCGGCGCTCAAGATCCGCGAGCGGTTCGACGCGGCCGACGAAGGCGTCGCGCTCGGCGGGCAGGCTGTGCCGGATCTCTCGCAACGGCAGCCACAACGGGCTGCCTCGAACCACGCGATAGGCCTTGTCGGAGTCGGGCGGCGCGGTGAAGCCGGCGTCGCTGTTGCCGAGTTCGAACAACTCCAAGGGTTCGGGAACACCCTTCAATCGCCAGTGGCCGTGCGAATGAATGTGCAGCGCTGTCTCGCCCAAGGCGTCGCGCGCTGCGGCGGTCAGAAGCGTCTGGCCGCCGAGCGCGAGCGCCATGACGCGCGCGGCCGTGGGTTTGGCGATGCCGTGGACTTCGAGTGGCTTGGCGCCGCGTGCCACGTCCTCGTCATTGTTGCCGCGAAGAACGACGGCACCCACGTGCAGGCCCACGCG
>JBDTSN010000266.1:0-4381 GCA_039931145.1 Burkholderiales bacterium
TGTGCGGTGCAATCGCGCTCGCCGAGGTTGATCATGTTGCCGTGTGCATCAGCGAAGACCTGAATCTCGATGTGACGGCCGTTCTCGATCAAGCGTTCGAGTATCAGCGCGCCGTTGCCGAACGCACTTTGCGCTTCCCTTCGCGCGGCGGCGAGCGCATCAACCAATTCATCCGCCTTGCGTACGAGCCGCATGCCTCGCCCGCCGCCACCGGCGACCGCCTTGACGAGCAGCGGGAAGCCCATTGCTTCGGCCTCGCGCGCTAGTCGTGCATCGTCCTGCTCGGCGCCGAGATAGCCGGGCGCGCACGGCACGCCAGCCACGAGCATCCGCTGCTTGGCGAGCGCCTTGTCACCCATCGCTGCGATCGCCGCCGGCGGCGGGCCGATGAAGACGAGCCCGGCGTCGACGCAGGCCTGCGCGAACGCAGCGTTCTCGCTCAGGAAGCCGTAGCCAGGATGTATCGCGTCGGCGCCGGTGCGTCGCGCGGCGTCGAGGACTGCTTCGATCTTCAGATACGAATCTACTGCCGAAGAGGCGCCAATCCGTACAGCCTCGTCGGCCTGCCGCGCATGCGGCGCATCCGCGTCGGCGTCGCTGAACACCGCAACAGTGCGGTAGCCAAGCGCGCGCGCCGTCCGCATGACCCGGCAGGCGATTTCCCCGCGATTGGCAACCAGTACCGTGCTAAACACCGACCAACTCCATCGCGAACAAACCGCCTGCTTGCGCTACGCGCAGCACGCAATTTGGCTTCGCCGAAGCGTGCGCTTCGCGCACACTTTCCCCGCGATTGGCAACCAGTACCGTGCTGAACATCGAACTACTCCATCGCGAACAAGTCGCCTGCCTGCGCTGCGCGCAGCACGCAAATTGACTTCGCCGAAGCGCGCGCCTCGCGCACGCTTTGCGCTCTATTGGCGACGAGAGTCTTCGACAAACTCATGCGGTGGCCCACGCCGGTTTGCGCTTCTGGAGAAAGGCGCTCGTGCCTTCGATGCCTTCCGGCCCCTGCACCGCGCGCGAGAAGATCGCGGCAGCCTCTGAAACGAGGTGCACCGGCGACGAGAAGCGAGCCATCTCGACGAGCCGCTTGGTCTGCGCAACTGCGTCGGGTGCACATTGCAGTATCGCGTTCACGACGATGCCGAGCGCGCTATCGAGTTGCGCCTCGGCGTGCACCTCATGCACGAGGCCGATTGCGAGCGCCTCCTTCGCTCCGATGCGCGCGCCGCTCACCGCGAGCCTTCTGGCCTGCGACATGCCGACGCGCTCGACAAGGTAGGGCGCGATCTGCGCCGGCACGACGCCGAGTGTCACCTCGGGCAGCCGGAACGTGACGCTCTCGCCGGCAAGCGCGACATCGGCGACACAGGCGAGGCCGAAGCCGCCGCCCATCACCGTGCCTTCGAGGGCCGCGACGAGTGCGAGCGGCGTGCGCGCATAGGCGGCGCAGAGTTCACCGAATTTCGCGCTCAGATCGGCGATCACGTCGATGCCTGCCTCGGCCGGCGCCATGCGCGCAGCGGCCATGTCCTTGATGTCGCCACCGGCACAAAAGTGACCGCCCGCGCCGCGCAGCACGACGACGCGCACGATACCCGACGCTTCTGCCGCCGCAAGCGCTTGCTGCAATTCCACCACCATGCGCAGCGACATCGCGTTGCGCACCTCGGGCCGATTCAACGTGAGATGCAGCACCCCGCCATTAAGCCGCGTCGTGATCGTCTCGAACGCGGGCCATTCGAATGCAGCGGCCTCGCTCACTTCTTTTTGCCCGGCAACGTACCTTCGAGCTTGCAGATGATGCCGAGCATGATCTCGTCGGCGCCGCCGCCGATCGAGATGAGGCGGCTGTCGCGATACGCCTGCGAGATGGGGTTGTCCCAGGTGAAGCCCATGCCGCCCCAGTACTGCAGGCAGCTGTCGGCCACCTCGCGCGAGAGGCGACCGCATTTCAACTTGGCCATCGACGCGAGCTTCGTCACGTCCTTGCCCGAGACGTACATCTCGACTGCGCGATACGTCAGCGCGCGCAACGCCTCGACCTCGGTGCGTAGTTCAGCAAGCCGGAAGTGCACGACCTGGTTATCGAGAATGCTCGCGCCGAACGCCTTGCGCCCGCGCGTGTACTCGATCGTCTGATCGATCAGGCGGTCGAGCGAACGCAGCGAGCCAGCCGCCGCGTAGAGCCGCTCCTCCTGGAACTGCAACATCTGAAAGGTGAAGCCCATGCCTTCCTGGCCGATCAGGTTCTTCGCCGGCACGCGAACACCGTCGAAGAAGAGCTGCGCAGTGTCGGACGAATCCATGCCGATCTTGCGGATCTTCTGGCGCGTGATGCCCTTCGCGTCCATCGGCACGACGATCAGCGACTTGTTCTTGTGCGGCGGGCCGTCCGACGTGTTGGCGAGCAGGCAACACCAGTCGGCCTGCATGCCGTTCGTGATCCACATCTTCGAACCGTCGATCACGTAGTCGTCACCGTCGCGGCGCGCCCGCGTCGTGACGGCAGCGACGTCCGAGCCGCCACCCGCCTCGCTCACGCCGAGACAGCCGACCATGTCGCCAGCGATGGATGGCGCGAGGAATTCGTGCCGCAGTTCGTCCGACCCGAATCGTGCCAGCGCCGGCGTGCACATGTCGGTCTGCACGCCGATCGCCATCGGCACGCCGCCGCAGTTGCATTCACCTAGCGCTTCGGCCATCACGATCGAGTAGCTGAAGTCGAGATCCATGCCGCCGAACTCGGTCGGATACTTCAACCCGAGCAAACCGAGGTCGCCGAGCTTCTTGAAGACTTCGTGCGAAGGGAACTGTTGAGCCGCCTCCCACTCGGCGACGTGCGGGTTGATCTCCTTGGTGACGAACTTGCGGACTGTGTCGGCGATCTGCTCGTGTTCGGGGGTAAATTGCATGCTGTTTCTCGTTGACAGTAAGCGGGGCGCAGCGCTCAGAAGCGCGCCACGCCAAAGGTGTTGGGCCGCAGCACGCGCGCATCAGCCTCACGCGTGATTGCGAGGCACAGCGCGAGTACACGGCGCGTGTCGCGCGGGTCGATGATGCCGTCGTCCCACAGCCGCGCGGTACCGAACAGCGCCGTCGATTCGCGGTCCAGCCGGTTCTTCAGCGCGTCGGACATTGCTTTCAGCGCGTCCTCGTTCGCCTCGGCCCCGCTGCGTGCGAGCTTGGCGCGGTTCAAGATGTCCATCACCTTCGCCGCCTGCGCGCCGCCCATCACCGCGGTGCGCGCCGACGGCCAGGCGAAGATGAATCGCGGGTCGAATCCGCGGCCACACATGCCGTAGTTCCCTGCGCCGTAAGAGCCGCCGACGACGAAGGTGAACTTCGGCACGCGCGCGTTGGCGACGGCTTGAATCATCTTCGAGCCATGCTTGATCGCGCCGCCGCGCTCGGCGACCGAGCCGACCATGTAGCCGGTCGTGTTCTGCAGGAAAACGAGGGGCGTTCCGCTCTGGTCGCAGAGCTGGATGAACTGCGCCGCTTTCGTCGCGCCGGCGGGCTGAATGGGCCCGTTGTTGCCGAGGATGCCAACAAGATGGCCGTCGACGCGCGCGTGTCCGCAGACCGTCTCGCTGCCATAGCGCGATTTGAACTCGAGGAAGTCCGATGCATCGACGATGCGGGCGACGACGTCGCGCACGTCGTAGGGCTCGCGCTCGTCGGCAGGCACGATGCCCATCAGTTCCTGCTCGTCGAACATCGGCGCGCGCACGCCTTCGGACGGCTCAGATGATGCGTCCCATAGCAGCTTGTCCAACACCTCGCGCGCCATCGCGATCGCGTGGGCATCGTTCTCGCACAAGTGCTCACCCAGGCCAGTGATCTCGGCATGCATCTCGGCGCCGCCGAGCGCTTCGTCCTCGGCGTCCTCGCCGATCGCTGCCTTCACGAGCGGTGGCCCGGCGAGATAGATGCTCGATCGCCCGCGCACCAGGATGACGACGTCCGACAAGCCCGGCAGGTACGCGCCACCCGCGGTTGACGAGCCATGCACGACAGCGATCTGCGGGATGCCCGCGGCAGAGAGGCGCGCCTGGTTTGCGAAGCTGCGCCCGCCTTCGATGAAGATCTCGGCCTGGTACATCAGGTTCGCGCCGCCCGACTCGACGAGGTAGATGAAGGGTAACTTGTTCTCACGCGCGATTTCCTGCGCGCGCAGCGCCTTCTTCAACCCCATCGGTGCGACGGTGCCGCCCTTCAGCGCACTGTCGCTCGCCGAGACCATGCAGCGTTTGCCCGCAACGACGCCGATGCCAACAATGGAGCCGCCACCGAACACGGCCTTCTTGCCATCGTCATCGTGCATGTTCAGGCCGGCGAGGCGCGAGAGCTCGAGAAAGGTCTAACCGCGGTCGAT
>JBDTSN010000267.1:0-4379 GCA_039931145.1 Burkholderiales bacterium
TTTTCGTCGGCCTCGACGTGATCGGCGACTGCCTCACCGAGATCAACGTCACGAGCCCGACCGGCTTTCAGGAAATCATGCAGCAGACGGGCTTCGACGTCGCCAAGGTGTTCGTCGATGCACTCGAGGCGGTGCTCGCAGCCTGAGGTATTACAATTGCCGCCCGAGTCATACTTTTAGTGCTTGATCATGGCCTATACCCTCACCGCCAAGTCGCAAGTCACGTTGCCCAAGGCAATCCGCGAACACCTGAAGGTCGCGCCCGGCGATGCGGTTGAGTTCCGTATCGTCGCCGACGGCTCGGTGCGCGTGCAGCCGGCGCGGGCTGGGCGCGAACGTGCTGGCGAACCAGGCGCCGCCCGACTCGGAAAATATCGCAAGCTGATCGGAAGTGGTCGTACCGGCGCCTCGACCGAGGAGTGGATGAACCTGCTGCGCGGCTACGATGAGGACGCCACTGACCCGGGGTTCATGCCACCCGGCGCCAAGGCCGTGCGGTGATCCTGGTCGACACCTGCATCCTGATCGATGTAGCGGAAGGCGATAGCAACTGGGCCGACTGGTCTGCACGCCAACTGGCCTTGTGGAGCGAGCGTGGGCCGCTCGTCATCTCGCCCATGGTCTTCGCCGAATGGTCGTCGATGTTCTCGAATGTCGAAGAAGCCGACAGCGCGGTCATGCAATTTGGTTTGACGTGGTTTGAGCTGCCAAGGGCCGCACTGTTCCTCGCCGCTCAAGCGCACAAGCTCTACCGACGCCGTGGCGGGCTCAAGAGCATGGTGCTCCCGGACTTTCTGATTGGCGCGCACGCTGCAGTGGCGCGTGTGCCGTTGCTGACGCGCGACCCTCGCCGGTTCGAGAGCTATTTCGCCGATCTTCAGATCGTCAGTCCGGACTGAGCAATGGCCGTCCTATCACTGTCCAACGCCCACCTCGCCTACGGCCATGTCGCGCTGCTCGACGGCGCGGCGTTTTCGCTCGAAGACGGCGAACGGCTCGGCCTGATCGGGCGCAACGGCGCGGGCAAGTCCTCGCTGCTCAAGATCGTTGCCGGCATCGAGCGCGCCGACGATGGCCTGCTGCAACTGACGCAGGGCCTTCGCATTCGCTACGTGCCGCAGGAGCCGGCGTTCGATGCCGACGCCAGCGTGTTCGATGTCGTCAGCGAGGGCGTCGCCGAGGCGCGCGCGTTGCGCGAACAGTACGAGGCGCATGCTGAGGGGGTTGATCTCGACGCGCTGCAGACGCGCATCGAGGCACTTGACGCGTGGACCTGGGAGCAGCGCGTCGAGACGACGTTGCACCAATTGCAGCTCGATGGCGAGCGCCGCATCGGCGAGCTATCGGGCGGCATGAAGAAGCGCGTTGCATTGGCGCAGGCGCTCGTCGCCGTGCCCGACGTGCTACTGCTCGACGAGCCGACGAATCACCTCGACCTCGACTCGATCGCCTGGCTCGAGGAACTGCTCTGCAGCTTCCGTGGCGCGCTAATGCTCATCACCCACGACCGCGCGTTTCTCGACGCCGTCGCGACACGCATCCTCGAGCTCGACCGCGGGGTGATTCGCAGTTATCCGGGCAACTTCAGCGCCTACGAAAGACTCAAGGAGGAGCAACTCGCCTCGGAGGCGCTTGCCACTGCGCGTGCCGACAAACTGCTGGCACAGGAGGAGGTGTGGGTGCGCAAGGGCGTCGAGGCGCGTCGTACCCGCAGCGTCGGCCGCGTGCAGCGTTTGCAGGCGTTACGCGCGCAACGCGCAACGCGCCGTGATTCGCTCGGCCAGGTGCGGCTCGAGGTCGATGCCGGCGCGCCGAGCGGAAAGATCGTTGCCGAACTGCGCGACGTGTCGTTTGCCTTCGGCGACAAGCTCATCGTGAACCGTTTCAGCGCGACGCTGCTGCGCGGCGACAAGGTCGGTCTGATCGGCCCGAATGGCTGCGGCAAGACGACGCTCTTGAAGCTCATCCTCGGCGAATTGCAACCCGCGAGCGGCAGTGTGCGCCAGGGGACGCGGCTGGAGGTCGCCTACTTCGACCAGATGCGAACCAAGCTTGACCTCAACGCGACGCTCGCCGACACGATCAGCCCGGGCAGTGAATGGGTCGCTATGGGTGGAGTGACGGGTGGCACGGCGGGCAAGGGTGGCAAGCACGTGATGAGCTACCTGAGCGACTTCCTGTTCTCGCCCGAGCGCGCGAATTCACCCGTGCGCACGCTGAGCGGTGGCGAGCGCAACCGGCTGCTGCTGGCGCGCTTGTTCGCGCTGCCGGCGAACGTGCTCGTGCTCGATGAGCCGACGAACGACCTCGACATCGACACGCTCGAACTGCTCGAGGAGTTGCTGCAGGACTATGCGGGCACCGTCTTTCTCGTCAGCCACGACCGCCGATTTCTCGACAACGTCGTGACCAGCACGATTGCGTGGGAGGGTGAGGACTCGCCCGGCCGCTGGCGCGAGTACGAGGGCGGCTACGAGGATTGGCGGCAGCAGAAGGCGCGCGCGCAAGCTCTGCAAGCTGCGGCCGTGAAGGCGTTGTCGGATGCGAAACCTGCGGCGACCGGGAAATCGCCTGCCCCATCGGCTGCGCCGGTAGCACCTGCACCGGCGAAGCTGCGCAAGCTCAGCTACAAAGATCAGCGCGAGCTTGACGCGCTGCCGGCGCTGATCGACACCCTCGAAGGCGAGCAGCGTGAGCTGGCCGATCGGCTCGCGGGCAGCGAAATCTATCAGGGCGATCCGGCGCTGCTGGCGCAAGCGCAGGATCGCTTTGCGCAGATCGAGGCCGAGTTGATGGCAGCGTTGGAGCGCTGGGAGGTGTTGGCGGTGGATTGAGTAAGCCCTGGTGCCGTGCGCGCTGCCCGGCGCCTTCCCCAAGGGCTGAGCGTCGCGGCCCCTCTCCCCGGCCCTCTCCCCAGAGGGGCGAGGGAGGTGCCGGCCTTCGCCCCGCGGGACGAGGGAGTGTCTACGCCCGCGCGGCGTTCGCGTCGACGACGGTCAGCGCCGTCATGTTGACGATGCGCCGCACCGTTGCCGATGGCGTCAGGATGTGCACCGGCTTGGCGGCGCCGAGCAAGACAGGCCCGATCGCGATGCCGCCGCCGACCGTGTTCTTGAGCAGGTTGTAGGCGATATTGGCGGCGTCGATGTTCGGCAGCACGAGCAGGTTCGCTTCACCGGTGAGCGGGCTGTCGGGCATCAGGCGGCCGCGCAGTGTGGCGTCGAGCGCGGTGTCGCCGTGCATCTCGCCATCCACCTGCAACCATGGCGCGCGCTGCTTTAGGATTTCCAGCGCCTCGCGCATCTTCAGCGCCGAAGGCTGATTGCTCGAACCGAAGTTCGAATGTGACAACAGCGCAGCGCGTGGTTCGGTGCCGAAACGTTGCAACTCTTCGGCGGCAAGGACCGTGATCTCGGCGATCTGCTCGGCGGTCGGATCGTAGTTGACGTGGGTGTCGACGAGGTTGACCTGCCGGCCCGGCAGCAGGATGCCGTTCATGCAGGCGTAGGTCGCGACGCCTTCGCGGCGGCCGATCACGGGGTCGATGTACTGCAGGTGCATCGCCGCCGTGCCCCAGGTGCCGCACAGCATGCCGTCGACCTCGCCCTTTTGCAGCAGCATCGAGCCGATCAGCGTCAGCCGCCGACGCGCCTCGATCTTCGCGAGCTGCACCGTCACGCCCTTGCGCCTCATCATCGCGTGGTAGGTCTGCCAGAAATCGCGGTAGCGGTGATCCTGCTCGACGTTGACGATGTCGTAGTCGCGCTCGGCGACGAGGCGCAGGTTGAACTTGCGGATCCGTTCGGCGATGACGGCCGGCCGCCCGATCAGCGTCGGCCGCGCCAAGCCTTCGTCGACCACCACCTGCACCGCGCGCAGCACGCGCTCTTCCTCGCCCTCGGCATAGGCGACGCGCTTGCGCGCGGCTTGCCTGGCGATGTTGAAGATCGGCCTCATCGTCGTGCCCGAGGCGTAGACGAAGGTCTGCAACTTGGCACGGTAAGCGTCCATGTCGACGATCGGCCGGCTCGCGACGCCCGAGTCCGCTGCCGCCTGCGCGACGGCGGGTGCGATCTGCATCATCAGGCGCGGATCGAACGGCTTGGGGATCAGGTACTCGGGGCCGAAGCTCAGCGCTTCGCCGAGGTAAGCCTTGGCGACGACCTCGTTCTGCTCCGCCTGCGCAAGCTCGGCGATCGCATGCACGGTAGCGATCTCCATCTCGGCCGTGATCGTCGTCGCGCCCGAGTCGAGCGCGCCGCGAAAGATGTACGGAAAGCACAGGACGTTGTTGACCTGGTTCGGGTAGTCGCTGCGGCCGGTCGCGATCAGCGCGTCGCTGCGCACCTCGAGCACCTCTTCGGGCAGGATCTCGGGCG
>JBDTSN010000268.1:0-4375 GCA_039931145.1 Burkholderiales bacterium
CGCCCATCACGAAGTGGTGCGCGCCCCAGCCGTGGTCGGTGCCGTCGCCGTTGCTCGTGAAGGTGCGGCCGAAGTCGGACGCGGTGAAGGTCGTCACGTCGTTGCCAACGCCCATCGCGCCAAGCGTGTCGTTGAAGTACTTCAGGCCGTGCGACAGGCGCGCCATGTTGTCGGCGTGCGTGCGACTCTGGTCGCTGTGCGAATCAAAGTTGCCCATGCTGACGAAGAACACCTGACGGTGCGCGCCGAGCGCGCCGCGCGCGCCGATGATGCGGGCGACGATCTGCAACTGCTGCGCGAGCGAATTCGTCGACTTGTCACCGGAGAGCGGGTTGTCGTAGCGGAGCAGCGGATCCTGATCGCCGGACATCCCGGGCGTGCCGTAGGGCGCCACGTCGTTGCCCGGCAGCGCGGCGGCAAGGCTCGCCTCGGCGTCGATCGAGCGGCCGACGACTCCCGCGTGATCCTGCTCGAGCAGGTGCGGCGAGCGCGCGCGCCGCATCACGTTTTGCATCCTTGTCAGCGCCTCGGTCGAGCCGTACAAGGTGTTGCCCCAACTGCCGATGCGGATCGCACCCCGGCTCGAGACCTGGTACTGCAGCACCGTATTGCCCGAGAGCCACACCGCGTTGCCCGAGGTCGAGATGCTCGTGAACACCGCTTTCCGGTTGCTCTCGGCCAGCAGGTCGGCCGCGCGCCCGCCCCAGCCGGCAATCGCGCCTTCGGGCGAACCCGTCTGCCAGGTGGATGCCTGGTCGTTGTGCGAGAAGAGTTTGGGCGGCTTGGCGAACTTGTCGTCCTGATACTGCGCCTTCGACGTCGGGCGCAGCAGCGGGCCGACATTGGCGACGACGGCGAGCCGCTTTGCTTCGAACAGATCACGCGCGCCCGTCATCACCGGATGCAGCGCGAAGCTGCGGCCCTGCGCGCGCGCCGGATTGATCGCGAGCACGCCGCCAAGTCGATCCGGCGAGCCGGTGCCGGCGGACGCGAGGGGCGGCGTTCCAGGCGCGCGCAGCGCGATCGTGTCGCGCACTGCGAGATAGTGGCTCCATGATTCGGTGTCCGTCGCAAGCACCGTGTTGTAGGCGTCGTTGCCGCCATACATGAAGATGCAGACGAGCGCCTTGTAGCCGCTCGCCGACTGCGCCGCGGCGCTGCCGATGCCGGCCAGGTTGACGGCGAGCGGCGCCACAACGCCGGTCGCCGAGAAGGCGCCGAGTTGGCGCAGGAAAGCGCGGCGCGAAGCTTTGGAGGGTTGATGGCTCATGCTGCGGCGCTCATTTCTGGATCAGGAATTCGGGCGCGACGAGCGCAATCGCAAGTGCCGCGGAGACGCGGTACTTCCTCGATGTCTCGACCCAGTCCTTGTTGCTGCCGTCGGGCCTGAGTTCGGGCAACTGAATCGAGTTGACGGCGGCAACGATCTCTGTCTTCAATGCGTCGTTCGGCGTTGGGCCGAGCAGGCGGGCGAGGACGAGGTCGGCAAGCTCTTCGCTCTTGTCGACAAGGGCGAGCAGCGACTTGGTCTCGAGCTGCACGTCGGGCCGCTTGGCCTGCCAGTCGACGCCTCTTTGGCCGAAGCCGCCCATCACGCCGTTGATCATGTAGTTGGCGTAGCCGGCGACTGTCGTCTCGTGCGTGATCTGCATCTCGGGTACGGCGAGGCCCTGCTTTCCGGCCTTGGTGTTCGGCGGCACGTAGCCCGGGCGGTAGAAGTTGAAGACCGACGGCGAGCGCATCGGCGTCTGGCCGAGCTGGCTGCCGGGGTCGTCGGTCGTGCCGATCAGGAACTTCGAGCTGTCGGACGTGGCATTCAATGCGCGCAGCAGTGCGGTCAGTCGAAGCACCGGCTCACGCAGCTTGCCGTAGGAGTTGCCGGCGGCGATCTTGGCGTCGCGCGCCTCGGGGTCGAGCAGCACGGCCTTGACCATCGCCTTCATGTCGCCGCCGCTGCCAAAGGCCTGCGTGACGCGGCCGACGTAGGCCGGGCTCGGGTTGCTCGTCACGAGGCGCTGGATGAGCTGCCTGCCGAGGAACGGCCCGACGTTCGAGTGCGCGGCAAGCGTGTCCATCGCGGTCGTCAGGCTCGTGTACGGGTCGGCACGGGTTTGGGCGAGTACCTTCACGCCGAGGAATCGCTTCTCCGACAAGGAGTGGAATTGCGTGTAGCCCTGCATCGACGTGTAGTAGCGCGCCGGGTCGGACCATTCCGCGCCCCAGCCGTAGTAGCGGCCGTCGCCGGTGTCGGGCCCGTCCCAGCTCCAGCCGGTGAAGACCTTGGCCAAGCCGGCGATGTCCTTCGGCCCGTAGGTTTCGATCGGCTTGCCGTCGAGGCTGAGCTTCAAGCTGCCGTCGGGATTCAGCTGGTACAGGCCGATCGAGAACAACTGCATCACCTCGCGCGCGAAGTTCTCGTCGGGAACTCGGCCCTTCGCCGGGTCTTCCTTCGCATTGCGCAGGTGCGACAGGTAGATGCCCATCATCGGGTTA
Source organism: Burkholderiales bacterium (assembly GCA_039931145.1). GTDB lineage: Bacteria > Pseudomonadota > Gammaproteobacteria > Burkholderiales > Burkholderiaceae_C > CAIKUF01. The sequence continues at coordinate 2,494 of JBDTSN010000268.1, forward strand.
CGCGACACGTCTTCGATCAACGTGCGATAGTTTCCGAACGCGTTGCGGCCGAGCATGTCGAGGTAGCCGGCGACGCCCTGGCCCTTGTCGCCGCCGAGGCCATCCGACATCATCGAGATGACGAAGACTTCCGACAGCGCGAAGGCGACGCGCTGGCGCAGCTGGTCATCACCTTTGAGCGCCTGCTGATAGAAGCTGTCGAGCACCTCGCGCGTGCCTGCCGATCGAGTCGCGTCCACCGCCTTGATCGCCTTGTTCTCGGCGTCCCAGTACGTGCGGTGCAGCTTTTGCGGCTTGGCGAACTGCTCGTCGATCCAGGCGCTGTAGCCAATCTTCATCACGTGATCGAGTTCGGGCTCGGTCGGGCCGAAGGTAGCCTGCGTCAGGAAGCGCCTTGCATCGGCCTTCGACGCTGGCAGCGCGGCGGCCGGGTTCTCGCTCGGCGAAGTCACTGCTGAACCGCCGTCGGTGTTGCCACCAGAACCGGTACTGCCGCTGGTTCCCGAAACTGCTGACGCGACCGGACCCGTGGCTTGCGAGTCACTGCCGCCGCCTCCGCCGCAAGCGGCGAGCACGGAGACGAGCAAGGCCGTCGCGCCGGCACTCACGAGACGCCTGACGCGCGCCCCTGGGCATTCAATGGTGTTCAAGTTCGGTTCCCCCGCTCGCTGTTGCCGCGGCCCGGCGTGCACGTCCGGGTTCGTCAGACGGATGTTCAGCGCGCGGCGCTCACCATGGCGTGAACACTTGGCATTTCGGCAGCAACAGACGCAAGCATGAGCGTCCGGACGTGACGCGATGTTGCTGCCTGGGCGCACAGTGCGTCGGTTGCAACCGGATGTGCGAGCTCGCGATTCGAAGGGAGTGCCAACGCAGAACGTGAAACGCGATGCGCGCCGCGCCGCGGCTACAACAGCGCGCCAAGCGCGCGTTCGGCCTGCGCCAGATCGCGCCCTTCGCGCGCCGCCCACTCGCGCAACTGGTCCGGCCCGATCTTGCCGACGTTGAAGTAGCACGATTCCGGGTGCGAGAAGTAAAAGCCGCTTACGCTTGCAGCCGGCTGCATCGCGAGGCTTTCGGTCAGCTCGATACCGACATCGGGCGCCGCAAGCACACGAAAAAGTTCGCGCTTGACGCCGTGTTCCGGGCACGCCGGATAGCCCGGCGCTGGCCGGATGCCGACGTAGCTTTCGGCGACGAGTTGTTCGACGCTCAGCGACTCATCGGGCGCATAGCCCCAGAACTCGGTGCGCACGCGCTGATGCAGCCGCTCGGCGAAGGCCTCGGCAAGGCGGTCGGCGAGCGCCTTGAACATGATCGCGCTGTAGTCGTCGAGCTCGGTGAGAAATTGCTTCTCCTTCTTCTCGACGCCAAGCCCGGCGGTGACGGCAAAGAGCCCGATGTGGTCGGCAAGGCCGGTCGACCTGGGCGCGATGAAGTCCGCCAGGCAGCGGTTCGGGCGCATCACCTTGCTGCCGTCCTCGGCCGTGATCACCGGCCGCACGCTTTGGGTGCGCAGCGGCGCCCAATGCATCAGCACTTCGCTGCGAGTCTCGTCGGTGTAGATCTCGATCACATCGTCGTCGACCGTGTTCGCTGGGTACAAACCGATCACGCCGGAAGCAGTCAGCCAGCGGCCATCGATCAGGCGCTTCATCATCGCTTTCGCATCGTCGAACACGCGGCTCGCGGCTTCGCCGACGACCTCGTCGGTGAGGATCGCGGGGAAGCGCCCGGCGAGATCCCAGGTCTGGAAGAGCGGCCCCCAGTCGATGCAGGCGGCGAGTTCGGCGAGGTCGTAGTTGCGGAACTCGCGCCGGCCGATGAACTTCGGTGCTGGCGGCGTGTAGGTGAATACAAACCGCTGATCCCTTCCTCTACA
>JBDTSN010000269.1:0-4375 GCA_039931145.1 Burkholderiales bacterium
TGCTGCGCTCGATGCCCTTGACCTTCTTGCCGTACATGATCTTGTTCTTGACGACGCCGAACATGTGGCAGAGCTTCTCTTCGGTGTCGGCGATCAGGTCGAACGGAAGCTCGAGGTTCTCGCGAAATTTGTCGTGCGACGCCATGTTGTCGCGTGAAACGCCGAAAACGATGGCGCCGGCCTTGACGAAATCCTTGTGCCGGTCACGGAATTGCATCGCCTCGGTCGTGCAGCCTGGCGTGTTGTCCTTGGGGTAGAAATAAAGGACAACAATCTTGCCAAGATAGGCTTGCGGGGAGAACTTCACGCCGTTGGTGGCGAGCGCTTCAAATTCCGGGAGGGCTTTGTTGATGGCTGGCGTCATGAAGTTTTCTGATGAGTTGAGCCGCGCTTGGCGTAGCCTTCGATTATAAAGGCAGACGCCGGCAGGTCCTCAGGCGGCCCCAGGCATCGGGCCCTCGGCGGGCGATTCGATGAGCAGCGCGGCGACGACGATGCGGCCTTCCGCGGCAAGCACGTTGTAGGTGCGGCAGGCTGCTGCGGTGTCCATGCTCTCGACGCCGATGCGCTTTGCAATAAGCGCTCGCAACAGCGCCGCCGCCGGAAAGCGCAGCCGGTCACCACTGCCAAATATCACCAGTTCGGGTGAAAGGTCGAGAATCTGGTCGAAGTGCGCAGCGCCGAGCTGCGAGAAGTCTTTGCAGCCCCAATCGAGCACTTCTCCCTGCCAGGGCACGAGCAGGCTCGCATGGTAGGACTGCGCGTTGACGCGCACCCGGCCCGCTTCGACCGCAGTGATCACGTTCACGCCGTCGGCCCGGTCCGGTTGAAGTTTCATGTGGGAGGACGCGGCGAAGGGGTTGGGGGGCGAGCAACTGCGAAGGAACATTGCGACAGATAAAATTATAGTTTTTGCGCCGCAAGTTCTTGCGCCCCAAATCTTGCGCCCCCAAACGCGACCGCGTCCCGAGATCGGAGAAACCACTTGCTAAAGCGCATCGGCAAATCGGCGAAGCTCGCTGGCGTCTGCTACGACATCCGCGGCCCGGTGCTCGACAAGGCCCGCGAGATGGAGGAGGAGGGCCAGCACATCATCAAGCTCAACATCGGCAACATCGCCGCGTTCGGGCTCGAGCCGCCCGACGAGATCGTGCAGGACATGATCCGCAACCTGCCGCATGCGGCAGGTTATACAGACAGCAAGGGCCTCTTCGCGCCGCGCAAGGCGATCGTCCACTACACGCAGGAGAAGCACATTGCCGGCGTCACGGTGGACGACGTCTACCTCGGCAACGGCGCCTCCGAACTGATCGTGATGAGCATGAATGCGCTGCTCAACGATGGCGACGAGGTGCTCGTCCCCGCGCCCGACTACCCGCTGTGGACGGCGGCCGTTGCGCTCTCCGGTGGCAAGGCGGTGCACTACCTGTGCGACGAGGGCGGCGACTGGCTGCCCGATATCGCCGACATGCGCGCCCGCATCACGCCCGCGACGCGCGCGCTCGTCGTCATCAACCCGAACAACCCGACCGGCGCGCTCTACCCCGAGAGCGTGTTGAGCGAGATCGTCGAGTTGGCACGCGAGCACGAGTTGATCATCTTCGCCGACGAGATCTACGACAAGACACTTTATGACGGCGCGACGCACACGAGCATCGCATCGCTCGCCGACGACGTGCTGTTCGTCACCTTCAACGGCTTGTCGAAGAACTACCGCTCGTGCGGCTATCGCGCCGGCTGGATGGTCGTTTCGGGCGAGAAGCGTCATGCGGCGGGCTACATCGAGGGCCTGAACATGCTCGCCTCGATGCGGCTGTGCTCGAACACGCCGGGGCAACTCGCGATCCAGACGGCGCTCGGCGGCTATCAAAGCATCAACGACCTCGTTGCGCCAGGCGGACGGTTGTGTCGCCAGCGCGATCTTGCCTACGCGCTGCTGACCGAGATCCCAGGTGTCAGCGTCGTCAAGCCGAAGGCGGCGCTCTATATGTTTCCGCGCTTCGACGCGAAGCTTTATCCGATCACCGACGATCAGCAGTTCGCTTACGAACTGCTCGCGCTGGAGAAGGTGCTTGTCGTGCAGGGAACGGGCTTCAACTGGAAGCAGCCGGACCACCTGCGCATCGTCTTCCTGCCGAATTCGGACGACCTGACCGAGGCGATCGGCCGCATCGCGCGCTTTCTCGAAAACTACCGCAAACGCCACTCGCATTGAATGACTGAACCACTGAACATGACGATGACCCCACAAGCCGTTGCCACGCCGGCACATGTCGCGCCGCGACGTGATGCCGAAGTCAAACCCATCCAGGTCGGCCTGCTCGGTGCCGGCACCGTCGGCGCCGGCACCTTCAAGGTGCTGCAGCGCAACCAGGAGGAGATTCGCCGCCGCGCGGGGCGCGGCATTCGCATCACGATGGTTGCCGACCTCGACACCGCGCGCGCGCAGGCCGTCGTCGGCGACGCGGCAAAGGTGGTGGCCGACGCGCGCGCCGTGATCACGAACCCCGATATCGACATCGTGATCGAGTTGATCGGCGGCTGCGGCATTGCGCGCACGCTTGTGATGGAAGCGATTGCCGCCGGCAAGCACGTGGTGACGGCGAACAAGGCGCTGCTCGCGGTGCACGGCAGCGAGATCTTCGCCGCGGCGCACGCGAAGGGCGTGATGGTCGCCTTCGAAGGCGCGGTCGCCGGCGGCATCCCGATCATCAAGGCGCTGCGCGAAGGACTGACGGCAAACCGGATCGAATCGATCGCCGGCATCATCAACGGCACGACGAACTTCATCCTGTCCGAGATGCGCGCCAAGGGCCTCGACTTCGACGCCGTGCTGAAGGAGGCGCAGCGCCTGGGCTACGCCGAAGCCGATCCGACCTTCGACATCGAAGGCGTCGACGCCGCGCACAAGGCGACGATCATGAGTGCGATTGCGTTCGGCATCCCGATGCAGTTCGACAAGGCCTACGTCGAAGGCATCACCAAGTTGCAGGCCGCAGACATCACGTACGCAGAGCAGCTCGGCTACCGCATCAAGCTGCTCGGGATCACGAAGCGCACCAACCACGGCATCGAGTTGCGCGTACACCCGACACTCGTTCCCGCCAAGCGCCTGATCGCGAATGTCGAGGGCCCGATGAACGCGGTGCTCGTGCAGGCCGACGCCGTCGGAACGACGCTCTACTACGGTAAGGGCGCCGGCGCCGAACCGACCGCATCGGCGGTGGTTGCAGACCTCGTCGACATCACGCGGCTGCACACTGCGGACCCCGAGCAGCGCGTGCCGCACCTCGCGTTCCAGCCCGACGCAATGAGCAACGCACCGATCCTGCCGATGGCGCAAGTCGTCACCGCTTTCTACCTGCGCTTGCAGGTGGCGGACCAGGCGGGCGTGCTCGCGCGCATCACCGGCATCCTCGCTGAACGCGACATCTCGATTGACGCGTTGTTGCAGCGCCCAGGCGACGCAGGCGCATCTTTCGAGGCGCGGGGCGAGGGCGAGGCGCCGACCGACGTCATCATCCTGACCCACGACACGGTCGAAGGACGCATGGACGACGCAATCGCCAAGATGCAAGAGTTGGCGACGGTGCTCGCGCCGATCGTGCGCATCCGCAAGGAAGAACTCAGTTGAGATACATCAGTACCCGCGGCGACATGACGCCGCGGCGCTTTTGCGAGATCCTGCTCGAAGGCCTCGCACCCGATGGCGGGCTTTATCTCCCCGATCACTATCCGCGCATCGGCGCCGGCACGCTCGCGGCGTGGCGCGCGCTCAGCTACCCGGATCTCGCATTCGAGATCCTGTCGCTCTACATCGACGACATCCCGGCTGCCGATCTGCGCGCAATCGTCGATACGACCTATACCGAGGCGATCTTCGGCACGCCGGATATCACTCCGTTGAAGCCAATTGGCGACGGCCTGTGGCTGCAAGCGCTTTCCAACGGCCCCACACTCGCCTTCAAGGACATGGCGATGCAGCTCCTCGGCAACCTGTTCGAATACGAACTCGAACGGCGCGGCGAGGCGCTCAACATCCTGGGCGCAACTTCGGGTGATACCGGCAGCGCAGCCGAATACGCGCTGCGCGGCAAGCCGATGGTGCGCGTCTTCATGCTCTCACCGCACCGCCGCATGAGTCCGTTCCAGCAGGCGCAGATGTTCTCGCTGCAGGACGAGAACATCCACAACATCGCGATCGAGGGCGTGTTCGACGATTGCCAGGACATCGTGAAGGCGGTCTCGAACGATCTCGAGTTCAAGCGCCGTCACCGCATCGGCACCGTCAACTCGATCAACTGGGCGCGATTGCTGGCACAGGTGGTCTACTACTTCGCGGGCTATTTCAAGGCAAGCCGGTCCAACTACGAGG
>JBDTSN010000270.1:0-4370 GCA_039931145.1 Burkholderiales bacterium
GATCCTTGCTCGAATCGAACTTCGCGCCCTTGACGCCATCGTTGTAGATCCAGCCGGTGTAGTGCACGCTGACGTTGTGCCCGGCCTTGGCCTCGGCGCCGTCGCCAGCGGTGGTGTCTTCGAATTGCAGGCCGGAAGGGGTCGTGTTCATGGGAGGTGCTTTCGTGGAGTGGTGTGATCGCGCATCATGCCATCCGCGCGCGCCGCGTCCGACGCCAGCCATTGCGCGCGCCATGCGCCAATCATCTGCGACAACCAGGTTTCGATGTCGGAGGCCTCGCTGCGCAAGCCCAGCATTGCGCCCGCCGCGCGCAATGCGGCCAGGGGGTTCGTGAGGTCGATCGCCGCTGCGCCGTTGTGCTTCGACAGCTTCTCGCCATCCGCGCCGAGCACGAGTGGCGTGTGCAGGTAGCGCGGCGTCGGCAGCCCGAGCATCCGCTGCAGGGCGATCTGGCGCGGTGTGTTGTCGGCCAGGTCTTCGCCGCGCACGACGTCGGTGATGCCTTGTGCCGCGTCGTCGACGACGACCGCCAATTGATACGCCCACAGCCCATCGGCACGGTGCAGCACGAAGTCGCCGACGGCGCGCGCCACGTCCTGCTGCCGGTGCCCAAGGCGGCGGTCGTTCCAGGCGATCGGTACGCCGGCATCGACGAGCAAACGCACCGACCGCCCGGGCTTGTCGCCGACCCCGCCGCGCTCGGGCCGGCAGGTGCCCGGATAGACCCACTCGCCATGCCGCGCATGCGGCCGGCCGGCGGCAGCGAGCGAACGCGCGATATCGCTTCGCGTGCAGCCGCACAGGTAGGCCTGTTCGCTCGCAAGCAGGCGCTCCAGCGCAGCACGATACAGATCGCTTCGCTGCGACTGCCATACTGGCTCTTCGTCGGGCGTCAAGCCGCAAGCCGCGAGTTGGGCGAGGATGAGCCGGTCGGCTCCGGAAACGCAGCGTGGCGAGTCGACGTCTTCGATGCGCACCAGCCAGCGGCCGCCTTGCGCTCGCGCATCGAGCCAGCTTGCAAGGGCCGCGACGAGCGACCCGGCATGCAGTGGCCCGGTGGGTGAGGGCGCGAAACGTCCGATGTAGGGAGGCCGCCGCGCAGCGCCACCCGCGTTCATATGATGAGCCCGGCGTGTCGCTCCAGCAGGGCCTGCCGCGTGGCAGGCGCTTCGAGTTGCTGGAGCCACCAGGCGAGAGCCCGGCCCGGCGGCACATTGCGCCCGTCGTCGGTTCGTTGGCCGCGCCAGGCGCACGCCAGCCGCACTGGGGCGAGTTGGCGTTGCACGGGGCGCACGACGAGCAGCCCGGCGCGGATGTGTTCGCGCACCATGGGCTCGGCGAGGAATCCGCAGCCCAGGCCACGCAGGTGGGCCTCGATCTTGGCCGGCACGCTCGCCACGGTCAGCACGTCCTGGCCCGGCAGCAGATTGACCGTGAGGGGCGCAAGGCGTTGTGCCGAATCGGCAACCGCGATGGCCCGATGTCGCAGTAATTCGGCGTCGGACACCGGTTCGGTGCGCTTCTTCGCAAGTGGATGGTGCGGCGCGACGGCGAAGACGAACGCCATCTCGCCGAGCGGCATCGAGCGCAACCCGGCCGCAGGTGACGGACCGAGCGTGCAGCCGATGGCGAGGTCCGCCTCGCCGCTCGTCAAGGCTTCGAGCGTTCCGGCGAGCACCTCGCTGCGTAGACGCAGTCGCGTGCAAGGCCCGTCGAGCGCATAGAACGCCTCGCACAGCTCGAACACGGTGATGCGCGAGATGACGCCGTCCACCGCCACCGTGAGCTGCGTCTCCCAACCTGCTGCAACGCGCTTGACGCGATTCGCGACCGCATCCATCTCAGCCAGCAGGCGTCGCCCTTCGGCGAGCAGTTCCGAGCCGGCGGCCGTCAGCCGCGCCTGACGCGAGCTGCGGTCGAAGAGCAGCACGTCGAGCGCTTCTTCGAGCTGGCGAACGTTGTAGGTCAGCGCGGAGGGCACCTTGCCGAGCTCGCGCGCGGCGGCGGCAAAACTGCCGCTGCGTGCAATGGCGTCGATCATCGCGAGGGCGTCGGGTGTGAGGGCGCTGCGTGCGTCTGTCATCGGGGCGGTGAGCGAGGGGGCGTTCATCTTATTTGAACGCAAGGATCAATGCGCGTCGTCCACCTGCCGTGATACGTGAACTAAAGTTGAAGCTTGAAAGGACTTATTCCATGATCACCTTGCGCAAATCGGCCGAGCGCGGCCATGCCGACCACGGTTGGCTCAAATCGTTGCACAGTTTTTCCTTCGCCGACTATCACGACCCGCGCCACATGGGCGTCGGCAATCTGCGCGTCATCAACGAGGATCGCATTGCGCCGGGCGCCGGCTTCGGCACCCATGGGCACCGCGACATGGAGATCGTCTCCTATGTCCTCGAAGGTGCGCTCGGCCACAAGGACAGCTTGGGCCAAAGTGCGACGATCCGCCCCGGCGATGTGCAGCGCATGAGCGCCGGTCGCGGCATCCAGCACAGCGAGTTCAATATGGCGCCAGACGCCGAAACGCACTTTCTGCAAATCTGGATCGTGCCCGATGCGCTCGGCATCGATCCCGGCTACGAGCAGATTCATGTTGCCGACGAAGACAAGCGCGGCCGCTTGCGTCTCGTCGCGAGCCCTGACGGTCGCGACGGCTCGGTGCGGCTGCACGCCGATGCATCACTCTACGCGGGGCTGTTTGACGCTGGCGAGTCGGCCCGCATGACGCTCGACGCGGCGCGTAACACCTATGTTCAATTGGCGTGTGGCACGCTCAGTGTGAACGGTGTCGCGCTCGCGGCGGGCGACGCCTTGCATCTGCATGGCGAGCACGAATTGACGCTCGCCGACGGCGCCGATGCCGAAGTGATCGTTTTCGATCTCGCGCCCTGAAGGCGCGGCGCCACACCGTCGTGCCGCATGCGGGCACCAAGTCGCTACGTGTCGCCGGGCGGTAGATGATTCTCGGCGCGGGTGAGACGGCGCCCGAGGTTGCGACAACCTGGCGAGTCGGGCGCCAGGCAGCCTCCTAGAATGCCTCTCATGTCCTTCGTTCACCTGCGCACCCACACCGAATTCTCGGTCGTCGATTCCACCTTGCGCATCAACGACATGGTGGCTGCGGCCGCCGCCGACGGCCAGGGCGCGATTGCGATCACCGACCTGTCCAACCTGTTCGGTGCCGTCAAGCTCTACAGCGCGGCCCGCAAGGTGGGCGTCAAACCGATCATTGGCGCCGATGTGTGGTTGGCGCCGCAGGGCGGCGAAAAGCAACCCAGCCGCCTGCTGCTGCTCGCCGCAACGGCCGCCGGCTATGCCAATTTGTGTACCTTGCTGACGTGCGCCTGGACGCAGCCTGCCGACGTGCCGCGGCGCACGCAGGCCTGGATCGACTGGGAGCAGCTTTCCGCATGCGCGGATGGCTTGATCGCGCTCTCCGGCGCCGACCAAGGCGCCATCGGCCAAGCGCTGCTGGCGCGCGATGGCGAGGGCGCGAAGCGCGTTGCACGCCGTCTGTCGGCAATTTTCCCTCGGCGCTTCTACATCGAGCTGCAGCGCGCCGGCGGAGCGACGAACGAGGCACATGTGCGCGCGTCGGTGCCGCTTGCGGCCGAACTCGGGCTGCCGGTCGTCGCGACGCATCCGGTGCAGTTCCTCGCGCCGGATGACTTTGAAGCGCACGAAGCGCGCGTCTGCGTCGCCGAGGGCGAGACGCTCGCGAATCCGCGCCGCGTCAAGCGCTTCAACCCGGAGCAGTACTTCAAGACGCAGGCACAGATGGAGGCGCTGTTCGCCGACCTGCCAAGCGCGCTTGCCAACAGCGTCGAGATCGCGCGCCGCTGCAATCTTTCGCTCGTGCTCGGCAAGCCGCAGTTGCCCGACTTTCCGACGCCGACGGTGGACGGCGTACAGCTCAGCCCCGAGGCCTACTTTCGCCACCTTTCGCACGAGGGCCTTGAGCGGCGCCTGAACCAGCTCTATCCCGAAGCGGGCCAACGCGACGCCGAGCGCGCAAGGTACGTTGCGCGGCTTGAGTTCGAGATCGAGACCATCCTCAAGATGGGTTTCGCCGGCTACTTCCTGATCGTCGCCGATTTCATCGCCTGGGCGCGCGATAACGGCTGCCCTGTCGGTCCGGGTCGTGGCTCAGGCGCGGGCTCGCTTGTCGCCTACTCGCTCGCGATCACCGACCTCGATCCGCTGCGTTACAAGCTGCTGTTCGAGCGCTTCCTGAACCCGGATCGGGTCTCGATGCCGGACTTCGATATCGACTTCTGCCAGGGCAATCGCGACCGCGTGATTGACTATGTGAAGGACAAGTACGGGCGCGACGCGGTGAGCCAGATCGCGACCTTCGGCACGATGG
>JBDTSN010000271.1:0-4365 GCA_039931145.1 Burkholderiales bacterium
TGGGGACAGACGCCGTGCCGGCGCAGTGCACGGCCTTCAGCCCCGGCGCTACTCGCGGCGTCCTGCGCGTTCTACGTTGTGTGTGCGTCTTCAAGCGGCGCCGATTCGGCGGGTAACAACGTCCGGTGCACTCAGCTAGAGGCTGACACCCGAGCGCAGAACTGCGAGTCCTGCCAGTCGTTGCGTGATGGGCGGCTTTGCGGCGGCCCAGTCTGCAATCCCAACGACGGCTCCGGGTCGATTCCAGTCTTCCATTTACCCCGAGTCAACCTCGGTCGCCCGATGCTGGCGAGCACGCGGACAGCCCACTGCTCAGACCGATGGCGCTACTTCGCAAACCAACATCGCCGCCGCCAAGTCTTCCAGCGCCGTGCCGACCGACTTGAACACCGTGCGCTCTCCAGTTGTGGCGCGGCCGGCCGCCTCGCCGCGTGACAAGGCAGTGAGCGTCCCCGCCACATCGGCGGCGCGGATCACGCCGCGCGACAGCGGGCCGATCAGGTCACCGCTCTTGGTGAGCGCCTCCTCGGTATCGATGTAGAGCCGCGCAACGCGAAAGCAATCGTCGTCGGCCTCTCGCATCGCGGGCGTGAAGCTGCCGATCAGGTCGAGGTGGCTGCCGGCGCGCAGCCAGCGGCCCATGACGATCGGGGCGGTGGCGAGCGTCGCGCAGCTGACGATGTCGGCCTCGCCGGCGGCGGCTTGCAGGTCAACGGCGGGTCGGGCGTCGAAGCCTTGCGTTTGCAGCTCGGTAGCAAGTGCTTCGGCACGCTCGGGCGCGCGCGCCCACACCGTCACGCGCTCGATCGACGGCCGAACTACGCGGTAGGCGTCGGGCAGAAGGCGCGCGACCTGCCCGGCGCCGACGACAAGCAGGTGCTTCGCCTGGGGCGCAGCCAACCACGACGCGGCGAGTGCCGACGCCGCGGCCGTACGACGCGCCGTGATCTGGTCGCCGTCGATCAGCGCCAGCGGTACGCCGGTGCGCGCATCGTGCAGCATATAGCTGCCGTGCAGCCCGGGCAGGCCGCGCGCCGCGTTGCCGGGCGCGACGTTGACGATTTTCACGCCGTACGCGCGCCCGGGCAGCCACGCCGGCATGATGAGTGAGGTGAAGGCAACGCCTGCTGCGCCTCCCGGCACGTCGATGCGGTGCACGTGGCGCGGCGGCACTTCGCAGCCGCTCGCGAACATCGCGCGCAGCGCCGGAATCAGGCGCTCGAATGGCAGTGCGTTGCGCGTCGCTTCGGCGTCGAAGACTTGCATTGCGCCGTCAGCGATAGCTTGCGAGCAGGATGCTCGTCTCGGTGTTCGCAATGCCCTTGATGAGGCGGACGCGATCGAGCACCTTCGACAACTCGGCCATCGACTCCGCGCGCAGTTCGGCGAGCAGGTCCCAGCGGCCGTTGGTGTCGTGCAGCGCCTCGACGCCGGGCTCGCCGAGCAGGCTCGCCATCACCGCGCGCGTCTGGTTGCCATCGACGAGCACGCCCATCCAGGCGCGGATCTGGTTCGGCTCGGCGTCCGGCCGCAGGCGCACGGTGTAGCCGACGATGACCTGCTCGTCTTCCAGCTTGCGCAGCCGGTTCGTCACCGTGCCGCGCGACACGCCGAGCTTGGCGGCAAGCGCGGCCACGCTCAAGCGCGCATCCTTGCGCAGCAGCGCGATCAGCTGGTGATCGGTGTCGTCCATCGCCATGGTGAATTCGGCGCCCGCTCAGTTATTGACGATGCGGATTTTCACCCGGCGGACGGCGCCCATCGATCGTGGATGCTACTTCGCACCCCCGGCTTTCGCTCCGCTCAACGCACCAGCAGCAGCGGCGTCTTGCAGTGCGCGAGCACCTTGGTCGCGACCGAGCCCATGACGAGGTTGCTCAAGTTGCCGTGGCCGTGCGAGCCCATCATCAGCAGATCGAACTTGCCTGCCGCGGCCTGGCGTGCGATCAGTTCACCCGCAACGCCGAGCCGGCTGACGTAGGTTGCATCGATCTTCTGGCGGGAGAGAAAGGTGCGGATCGGCTTGAAGACTTTCTCGGCTTCGTCTTCGTAGTAGCTCTTGAGGATCTCCTTGTCGAGCACCACCGTGGCGCGGCCAGGCATCATCTGCACCACCGTGAGCACGGTGTACTGGTGGCGATCGCCGAGGAATTCGTCGTGTGCGGTCAGATAGGCAAGCATGCGCTTCGTGTAGCGGCTGCCGTCGACGGCGACAAGTACTTTCATGGCCTCTCTCCTTCGTTGGGTGGTTGGGTGACCTTAACAGTGTCGCGCCACCGCCCGAGCGCATCTTGACGGGCGTCATCGGCGCGCCACCACGTCGAAGCACTTCAAGCCGTCGAATCCGTCCGCCTCGCCCTTGCGCGTGTGGCCGCGGGCGTTGGCGACGATGCGCGTCTCGTGTCCATTCGGATCGGTGACGCGATAGTCCTGCCGACAGTGCAAATGGCCGTGAATCCAGACGTCGGCAAACGCCAGCAGATCGTCGTCCGCGTTGCAAAAGCTCGCCGTCGTCGGCTGCGCGCCGTAGCGCGGATCGGCGCTGCAAAAGCTCGGCGCAAAGTGAGTGATGGCGACTGTCGCGTCCCAGTCGCCGCGCGGACGGCGCAACTCTGCTTCGAGCCAACGGCGGCAGGCGAGCGATTGCTCTCGCAGCAGTTCGGCGTCGAACGGTCGACCGCAATGCGTCGCCTGCATCAGGCGCATGAAATAGCCGGCGGCGCGCATTGCACGTTCGCGTTGCGCTGCGCCGAAGAGGTCGAAATCACTCCAGCGCGTGGTCGCAACAAAGCGCACGCGCAAGCCCTGCGCATCGGTGATGCACAGGCTCTCGCATTCGAGCAGGGTGACGCCGATCGCCGCACAGCGAGCGCGCAGCGCCGGCCAGGCGGTGCTGAGTTCGCGGCCGTCGAATTCGTGGTTGCCGGCAACGAAGATGACTGGCACCGGCCAATCGCGGAAACTGTCGAGCGCCACCCAGCTGCTGTCGATGTCACCCGCGAGTACCAGCAAGTCCGCACCCGGCGCGGGCTCAGACTCGAACACTTCGGTCTCGAGATGCAGGTCGGACAGGAGTTGCAAGCGCACGTCAGTGGCGCCCGGCCGCCCGAAGCCACTGAAGGTCCCAAGGGACACGCAGTGGCCCCTTCGGGTCCACGGGGGCGCGAACGCAGTGAGCTTGGGGTCGTTTCATCTCAGCACGCCCCTTGCACCGCACGCGGCAAACGAGGCCGACCCGGGCGCGTCATCCGGCGCCGTGGCAGTGCTTGTACTTCTTGCCGCTGCCGCACGGGCAGGGATCGTTGCGGCCGACCTTGGGCGTCTCGCGGCGCACGGTTTCAACGCGGTAGCGATCGTCCTGCGTCAGGTCGGCGAGATCGGCGACGCTCGCGACGAGCTCTTCGATCGCGTCGTCGAGCGACGCGAGCGGCATTTCACGATCGAGCGTCGCGACGACCTCGCGCTCGTCTTCGCTCTCCGCCGGCAGGTGGCGAAAGAGCCGTGCAAGCGCCGTCATCACCGCCTCGTCTTCTGATTCGAGCAGGGCCGGGAAGGCGACGCATGCGGTCTGGAAGCCGACCACCCACGGCATCAGCGGACGTGATACGGGGTTCATTCCGGCAAGCGGATCGGGCTCGTCGGAGGCCACATCGTCGTCGTCCGTTTCATCGTCGTCCTCGAGGATCAACGGGTCGAACCAGCCGACTTCGAGCAGCGCACGATTCAGAGCCGCGTGGCGGCGCAGCACGAGCGAGACGAGGCGCTCGCGGCCCGCAACGTCGGCTGGCAGCGCACGGCTCTCGATATCGAACACCGGCGGCAGCCATTGTTCGGCGGCGACGAGCGTGGGTTGCACGATGACGCCGCACAGGTAGCCGTCGAGCATGACGACATCCATCGGCATCAACGGCTCGGGCAGCGCCGCAAGCAACTCGTCGAGCGCACGGAACTCGGCGTCACTCAAATCGCGTGACGCGGCGGGCAGGTCAGGAGCGGGCATGGGCCGATTGTCCACTCCCCAGCCTGGCGCCGCGCGCCGCCATGCAGCGCAACCTCGGCCGCCGCCGGCCCGCCCCAAGGCGGCCGAGTTCCCAAGGGCCACGAAGGGGGCCCGTTCCGGGCCTGGGGGCGCGAGCAACGCGAGCTTGGGGCTGTCAGTCGGCCGCCATCGGCCTTGAACGCTCAAGCCGCGAGCCGCTCCTCGATGCGCGCCTTTGTCGCCGTCAGCTCTCGCGGAAGATGCCAGGCGAGCTTTTCGAAAAGCTCGTCGTGCAGCTTCATCTCGGCGTGCCAGGCCTCGGGGTCGATGCTCGTCACCTGCTGGAAGCGGGCCGGCGGGAAGTCGAGCCCGGTCCAGTTCAGGTC
>JBDTSN010000272.1:0-4363 GCA_039931145.1 Burkholderiales bacterium
CGCAGGTGTTGCAGCGGATGCAGATCTCGGGGTCGATCAGGTGCTGCTTGATGACGATCACGTCCGACGCGTCCATGGCGATATCTTCCTGCGCAACGCCTGGCGGGTCATCCGAACCGGACGTACTCGAAGTCCACCGGCTGCCGATTCACGCCCATCATCGGCGGTGCGATCCAGTTGGCGAACTTGCCCGGCTCGACGACGCGGCCCATCAGGCCGGCGACGAACGCGCGGTCGCCACCCGACGGCAGCCACTGATCGACGTTCGCTTTCCATTCGGCCTCGGTGATCACCTTGCCGTCCGGCGAGACCTTGAGCCCGGCGAGCGCGCCGATGCTGCGGTGGAACGCCTTGTGCGGCACCTTGAGCCGAAACGCGATGCCGGCCTTCTCGATCACCTTGTTCCAGCGATCGACGCCGCGGATCGAATCGACGATGTAGTCGTCTCGCAGCACTTCGTTGAGCGCATTGAGCATCGGCACTTCCTTCTCGACGAGTTGCCCGCCCTGCACCTCGAGAACCTTGTAGGTGGCGCCCTTCAGCAGGTGGTCGTCAGTGCGCTTGCCTTCCTCGAAGCGGCCCTTCAGCCCGGTGCTGTAGAAGATCGCCGCGTTGCTCGACTGGTCGGCGCCGAAGAGGTCGATCGTCACCGAGAAGTGGAAGTTCAGGTAGCGCTGAATCGTCGGCAGGTCGATCACGCCCGCGGCGCGCACCTTCGCCGGGTCGTCGGTCTTCAACTCGTTCATCACCTGGCAGGTGCGCTGGACGACGCGCGAGACGCCCGCTTCGCCGACGAACATGTGGTGCGCTTCTTCGGTCAACATGAACTTCGTCGTCCGCGCGAGCGGATCAAAACTCGACTCGGCCAAGGCGCAAAGCTGGTACTTGCCGTCACGGTCGGTGAAGTAGGTGAACATGAAGAACGCCAGCCAGTCGGGCGTCTTCTCGTTGAAGGCGGCGAGGATGCGCGGGTTGTTCTCATCGCCGCTGCGACGCTCGAGCAGCGCTTCGGCCTCCTCGCGGCCGTCGCGGCCAAAGTGCTTGTGCAGCAGATAGACCATCGCCCAAAGGTGGCGGCCTTCCTCGACGTTGACCTGGAAGAGGTTGCGTAGATCGTACTGGCTCGGGCAGGTGAGGCCGAGGTGGCGCTGCTGCTCGACCGACGCTGGCTCGGTGTCACCCTGCGTGACGATGATGCGGCGCAGGTTGGCGCGGTGTTCGCCAGGGACGTCCTGCCACGCGTCTTCGCCAAGGTGATCGCCGAAGTGAATCTTGCGGTCCTTCTCGGCCGGGTTCATGAAGATGCCCCAGCGGTAGTCGGGCATCTTCACGTGATCGAACTGCGCCCAGCCGGACGGATCGACGCTCACCGCGGTGCGCAGGTAGACGTCGAAGCCCTGGCTGCCGTCGGGCCCGACTTCGCGCCACCAGTTAAGGTAGTTCGGTTGCCATTGCTCGAGCGCGCGCTGCAGCGTGCGGTCCTCGGCGAGGTTGACGTTGTTCGGGATCTTGTCGCTGTAGTCGATGGTGCTCATAGTGTTCCTTGGTTGTTGCTGCGGGGCCGGGCATTGAGCCCGCCCCCTTGCCCAGCGTTGCGCTGGTCGATCCCCGTTCCGGGGCCCCTCGCCCTTCGCTCCACGCTAGACCCTGTTCCAGTCGAAGGCGGATTTCTCGCCCTTGCCGTAGACCTTCAGTGCGCCCTTCTCGCCGACCGCGTTGGGGCGCTGGAAGATCCAGTTCTGCCATGCAGTGAGCCGCCCGAAGACGCGCGTGGCCATCGTCTCGACGCCGTTGAAGCGCAGATTGGCTTCCATGCCGGTCAGCGCATCGGGCGACATCGCAACGCGCTCCTCGACTGCGATGCGCACTTCGTCGTCCCAGTCGAGGTCGTCGGGGGCACTCGTCACGAGGCCGAGGTCGAAGGCCGCGTTGCCGTCGAGCGCTTCGCCGATTCGCGCACGCACCGCAGCGAGCGGCGCCTCTTCGTCATAGAAGCGACGCCCAAGCCGGCTCTGGTCGGTGGCCATCGGATAGAGCTCGAAATTCGCAAGGCTTGCGACGATCTTCGGCGCGCGCGCCGCGTCTTTCGGAAGTGCAAGCTGATAGCTGCGATCGCAAGCAAGCGAGAGCTCGAGCAGCGTCCCCGCAAAGCACGAGCCGGCTTCGATCAGCGCGAACAGGCTGCGCGAAGACACGTCGAGCCGGCTGAAGGTGCGGCGCAGCAGGCCGATCGTCTCGCGCACGAACCAGTGGTCGCGATGCGCGAGCAACGTCCTATCGAGCGCGAGCGCATCGTCGACAACGCCTTCGGTGCGCAGCAGCCAGACACCGATCTCGGGCTCGCTGGTGCGCATCGAGAGGATCGCGTCTTCCAGTTCGCGCGCCATCTGCAGCGGATACCACGCCGCACCGGCGGCGACGATCGCATCGACGTCGGCAGGCTGCGCGCCTTGCGGGCCCTTCACGGTGACGTTCGCAGTGCGCTTCGTGCGGTCGATCTCGACGTTGACGAACTTGTAGCGCAGCGCATCGGCTTCGATCGTGCGTTCGAGCGGAGTCAGCACCACGCCCTTCGCGCCGGCCGGCCGGTCGCTCTGCTCTGCGAGCTGCAGCGCACGCTCCTGCACCTTGCGCGCGAATTCGGCCGGCTTCGCGATGTCGTCCACCAGACGCCAGTCCTTGGCCTTCTGTCCGCGCACGCCTTCGGTCGTCGTACAAAACACATCGGCCAGGTCGTGGCGCACGTGGCGCTTGTCGGTCACGCGTGTCAGCCCGCCTGTGCCGGGCAGCACGCCGAGCAGCGGCACCTCGGGCAGGCTGACAGCGGACGACCGGTCATCGACGAGGATGATCTCGTCGCACGCGAGTGCCAACTCGTAGCCGCCGCCCGCGCACGAACCGTTCACCGCGGCAAGGAACTTGAGGCCGGAGTAAGTCGAAGAATCCTCGAGGCCGTTACGCGTCTCGTTCGTGAACTTGCAGAAGTTCACCTTCCATGCGTGGCTCGACACGCCGAGCATGAAGATGTTGGCGCCGGAACAGAACACCTTGTCCTTCGCGCTCGTGACGATCACGGTGCGCACTTCGGGATGCTCGAAGCGAATGCGGTTGACCGCGTCGTTGATCTCGATGTCGACGCCGAGGTCGTAGCTGTTGAGTTTCAACTTGTAGCCCGGGCGAATGCCGGCGTTTTCGTCGATCTCGATCGAAAGCGTCGCAAGCACGCCATCGAAGCCGAGCTTGACGTGACGGTACTGCGCGGGGTCGGTCAGGTAGTCGACGCGGGACGGTTGAGTCATGTGCTCGCTCCTTAGTAAAATGCAGTATTTTGCATTTTTGTGTTTAATATATGTGCATCATAATGCATGTTACGATCTCAGTCAAGTGAATTTCGGCTCCCGGCGCATGGCTATTCAAGAACGAGCTCATAGCGGCAGATTCAGTGCACTTCTCACCTTCGTGCGCAGCTCGGCGAAGGTCGCGTCGAGTGGCTTCGCGCTGGTGTCGAGTTCGATCTCCGCCTTCGAATAAAACGCGGCGCGCCCGGCGAGGATGCGCCTCAGATCGTCCATCGCTTCACGGCTCGCCGCCATCGGCCGCATGTCGCCCTGCGCCGCAACACGCTGCATGTGGTCGCCGGCGCTGGCGCGCAACCAGACGGTAGTGCAATGCGCGAGCAGCAGGTTGAAGGTCGCCGCGTCCGACACCAGGCCGCCGGGCGTCGCGATCACCGCCTCGGGGTGGATCTGGATCGCTTCTTCGAGCGCGCGGCGCTCATAGCGGCGATAGGCGTTCATGCCGTAGAGAGCCTGGATTTCGTCGACGCTGCAGCCGGCGAACTTCTCGATCTCGCGGCTCAACTCTACGAACGGCAGATCGAGATCGTCGGCGAGCATCTGGCCGAGCGTGGATTTGCCCGCACCGCGCAGGCCGATGAGTGCGATTCGCGCGCTGCGCGCCGAGTTGTCGCCGCCGGTGCCCAGCAGTTCGCCGATCACGACCCGCGCGCGGCGCAACGTCGCCTCGTCGCGCTGCTCGAGCAGTTCACGGATCAGCAGCCATTCGGGTGACGAGGTCGTCACGTCGCCGATCAATTCAGCAAGTGAGCATTGCAAGGCGCCGGCCACCTGCAGCAGCACGAGGATCGAGACGTTGCCGATGCCGTATTCGAGATTCGCGAGATGTCGCTCGGAGACGTCGGCTGCGACCGCGACCGCCTTGCGCGTCAGACCGCGCCTTGCGCGCAGGTTGCGCACGCGCTCGCCGAGAGCAAGTAGGAAGGGGTTCTTTTCCTCCGAGGGTTCGGACGCGACTTGCGGTGCTGCGGGAAGTGCGCGTTCAGTCGTGTCGAGATTGATGACGG
>JBDTSN010000273.1:0-4361 GCA_039931145.1 Burkholderiales bacterium
GCGTGCGCTGGCTTGTGGCCGAGCTTCGATTCCTTCCCGGCAAGCAGTTTGCCGATATTCGCCTGGTGGCGCCAGAAGAGCAGCAGACTCATCACGATGATCGCCAGGAAGATCGGACCGCTGTTCCAGATCAGCAGTTGATAAAAAGGTGCGAACACTGCGGCGACCAACGACGCGAACGACGAAAACCGGAAGAAGAACGCGACGATCAACCAGGTCGCAAGCGTTGCCAGCCCAAGCCACGGGTTGAAGGCAAGCAACACTCCTGCCGCCGTCGCGACGCCCTTGCCGCCATGGAAGTGGAAGAATACCGGCCACAGATGGCCGACGAATGCGGCGAGCCCGACCATCGCCAGCGTGCCCTCGCCCAAGCCCCAACGTGGGCCATAGATCGCCACCGCGAGCACCGGCAGGTAGCCCTTGAGCACGTCGAGCGCAAGCGTGACGGCGGCGGCCCCCTTGTTGCCTGAGCGCAGCACGTTGGTCGCGCCCGGGTTGTGCGAACCATAGCTTCGTGGATCGGCCATACCCATCGCCCGGCTCACGAGGACGGCAAACGATAGCGAGCCGATCAAGTAGGCCAGTAGCGCCGCGATCGTGGGAAGTACGGGCAACAACACGTCCATGCGCCTATTCTGCACTGGCGCAGTGCACTAGCCGCGCTCCGAGGTCACGCACCAGCACCTCGGGCGCGATGCCCACAAGATAGCCTCGGCGCCCGCCGTTGATGCAGATGCGCGGCAGATCGAGCACGCTCGCCTCGACGAACACCGGCATCGGCTTGCGCAGCCCGAACGGCGAGGTGCCGCCGATCAGGTAACCGCTGTGGCGCTGCGCCACCTCGGGCCGGCAGGGCTCGACGCGCTTGCAGCCGATCTCACGGGCGAGCGCTTTCAGGCTCACACTGCGGTCGCCGTGCATCAGCACGACGAGCGGGTGGGCTTGCTCGTCTTGCATCACGAGCGTTTTCACCACGTGGTGCTCAGGCACGCCGAGCTGGCGCGCCGATTCGGTCGTGCCGCCATGCTCGACGTAGTCATAGGCATGTTCGGTGAAGGCGACACCATCCCGGCGCAGCCATTGCGTCGCCGGGGTTTCGCTGACGTGCGCCGTCTTCTTCGCCACTGACGCTATCCGAGTCGGTCGGGCAAAACGAGGTTCATGGCACGAGTTTGCCCGAGGCTCGATGCGCGCGTCGGCAAGCGCGTTGGCGACCGCGTTAGCGACAATGTGCTGCTTCTCCCCGACCGACGCCCTCTTGCAGCCGCGGTCATTCGCCCGCCGCGCCGTTCCGGTGCTGATTCTGGTCGTCGTGCTGGGGCTGCATGGTGCCGCCTGGTGGTTGTTGAATGCGCGCAGCGTCGTCGTATGGGATCTGCCGGCGAGCAACCCGGTTCGCGTTTCGCTGCGCTGGCTGCCGTCACCCGAGCCGGCGCCAAAGCCGCCGACGGCGGTGCCGGAGCCCAAAAGTAGTCTCTTGGCACCACCGCTTCGAACATCGCGCAAGGCAGCGGCACCAGCAGTGCCGGAGCGCAGGCCGAGGACTGGGCCAACGCAAGTAGCCATTGCAGCATCGGCGCCGCCGGCCACGGCAGCCGCGAGCGCTGCGCTCCCCGCCCAAGCCGCGGCGAGCAGCGCCGGACCGCTGCGGCCCGGCATCCTCGATTCGCCCGCCACACGCCAGGCCATCCTCGACGCAGCACGCGCACCATCGCTTGCGGAATTGCCGGGAACGTCGCGGCGCGCCGGGCAGACGCAGCAACTCGGCAGCGCGATCGCATCCGGTGCCCACGGCGATTGCGACAAGGGCGAGTTCGTCGGCGGCGCCATGGGCCTCTTGACGCTGCCGTTCTGGGTCGTCGCCAAGCTGCGCGGCGACTGCGGCAGATAGCGCCGCTTCACCCTGCCGGAGGGCTTGCGCTCAAGCGTCGGGCACTTGCACGCCCGCGGCGCGCGCCTCTTCCTGCAATCGCAACACACGGCGCTGCACCTTGCCGGTCGTCGTCATCGGCAGCGCGGCGACGAATTCAATTTCTTTTGGGTACTCGTAGGGCGCGAGCTTGCCGCGCACGTGGCGCTGCAATTCCGCGACGAGCGAATCGGCGGGCTCGAAGCCAGCGGCGAGGACGACATAGGCCTTGACGATGGCGCCGCGCGCAGTGTCCGGCCGCGGCACGACAGCCGCATTCGCGACCGCCGCGTGCTTGACGAGACAGTTCTCGATCTCGCTCGGCCCGATGCGATAGCCCGCGGCCTTGAACATGTCGTCGCTGCGGCCCTGATACCAGAGGTAGCCATCCTCGTCCATCACTGCCATGTCGCCAGTGCGGCACCAGGAATCTTCCACGTCGCCGGTGAACTTGGCGCGCGTTGCGGCAACGTTGTTCCAGTAACCAAGGAAGAAGATCGGATCGGAATTGCCGTGGATGTCGCGCCGGTGGACGGCCACGTCGCCCGCCACGCCGCGCGGGCATTCCTTGCCCTCATCGTCGAGCACCGCGATGCGATGCCCCGGATACGGCCGCCCCATGCTGCCTGGGCGCGCCGGCCAAGCCGCCTGCCGCACGCCATGCCGATCGACGTACTCGCCGCAGTTGCCGACGATGTAGTTGACCTCGGTCTGGCCGAACATTTCGTTGACGGTGATGCCAAGCGCGTCCCGGCAGTAGGCAAAGACGGCGTCGCCGACCGCCTCGCCCGCACTCATGATCGCGCGCAGCTCGAGTGCGTAGTGCGCGCGCGGCGCCGGGGCTGCCTTCATCATCGCCTTCAGCGCGGTCGGAAACAGGAAGGTGTGCGTCACCCGATGGCGCTGCATCAGGACGAAGGCGCGCAGCGGGTCGAAGCGGCCGGCGTAACCCACGATCGGCCGGCCAAAGTAAAGCGACGGCAACAGTGCATCCATCAGCCCGCCGGTCCAGGCCCAGTCTGCGGGCGACCAGAACACCGCGTCGCTCTCTGGGAACCAGTTCTGGCTGCAGACAAAGCCCGGCAGGTTGCCGATCAGTGCACGGTGCGGGATGAGCGCGCCTTTCGGTGGCCCCGTCGTGCCGCTGGTGTAGATCAGCACCGCGGCATCGTTCGCGCTTGTGGGCACGGCGGCGAACTGCGGCTTCTCGCGCCGCAGCGCGACGCGCCAATCGATGTCGCCCTGCCCGAGCGCCTCTCCGACCGCGATCACGGTCCTGAGCGCAGGGCACGCCGGGCGCGCCGCGATCAGGTTGGCGATCGCGTTTTCGTCTGCAATCGCAACCAGCGCTTCACTGTCGTTGAGGCGGTATTCGAGCGCGTCCGGGCCGAACAGCATCGACAACGGCATCGCGACCGCCCCGAGCTGATAGATCGCCATGTGCGCGACCGCCGTCTCGAAACGCTGTGGCATGACGACCGCAACCCGGTCGCCGCTCGCCACGCCCAGGCTGCGCAGTGCGTTCGAGAGGCGATCGGCTTCGGCCTGCAACTCGGCGTAGGGGTGCGTCAGCACGCTACCGTCCTCGTCTTCAATGATGATCGCCGTCGCCCCCGGCGTGTTACGCGCCCAGCGCGTGCAGCAATGCTCGGCGATATTGAATGCTGCCGGCACCTGCCAGCGAAAAGCCGCGTGCAGCGCGGCGTGGCGATCGATGGCAGCAGTGGCGTGTTGCATGTCGCGAGAGTAGCAAACCGGACGCCAAAACGCCAAGCCTCAAGTCATCGCAGCGCACGCCGACAACAAAAGATGTCGTGTGCCGCCGCTGCTGCGGCGCGACGACCCCACAGACAGATACCGTCGCGAGCGGCGCTTTGCCGTCAGCCAGCGCGCGCCAGCCGAGCCCAATCGCAGGTCATTCCCAGCATGCCGCCCCAAATCTCCCCGCCGATCGACTTGTGGCGCCAAGTGCAGGTCGGCCATCCGCTGCCGTTCAACATCCGCGATGCGGACCGCACGCTGCTGCTCGCCACCGGGCAGTTCATTGCGAGCGAGGCGCAACTCCAGGCGCTGCGCGACCGTGGCGCGCTGACCGACGACAGCGTTGCGGGCCGTGCGCGGGTGGATCTGGCGACACCCGAACAACTCCCGGGCCTGTGGGTCGAATGCATGGACGGCGTCGCCGCCGCGCTTCGCGCGTCCGAGCAGGCGCACTTTCGGGCCGCGCTCGACGACGCTGCCGAGCCCGCGCTCGCGCTCATTGCGCGCGACCCGGATCTCGCGATCTTCCAGGTCCTGCGCCAGAACCCGGACGAGAACGTTCGCTACGGTGTCACGCATTCGGTGCATGCCGCGATCACGACACACCTCGTCGCGCAGCGCCTGAACTGGAAGCCGGGACAGACCCAAATTGCGTTCAAGGCGGCGCTGACGATGAACGTCGCGATGATCG
>JBDTSN010000274.1:0-4356 GCA_039931145.1 Burkholderiales bacterium
TCGACGCCATGGCGCTGATCGCCGCTGCGCGCGGCGTCGTCAGCAACGACTCGGGGCTGATGCACGTCGCGGCCGGCTTCAGCGTTCCGCAGGCGGCCCTCTTCGGCTCGACGAGCCCCGAGCACACGCCGCCGCTCAACCCGAACGCGCGCGTGATCTGGTTGAAGGAGGAGTTGCAACTCGACTGCGCGCCGTGCTTCGACCGCGTCTGCCGCTTCGGTCACACGCGATGCCTGACCGAAATCGCGCCGCTGCGCGTGCAGGCTGTGCTGTTGGAGGCCGTCGCATCCCGGCGGGTGGATGCGGCATGAGCGCGCCGGGCCGCCCCAAGGGCAAATGCGCGGGTGCGCAGCACGAAGCTACGTCGTTGAGCACGTTGCCCGCCGACGACTTGCCCGCATCGAAGGTGTCGGCGCCGAGTGTGTCGGCTGCGCCGACGTTCGCCGCCGATCCCCGGCTGCACCAGGCGCTCGCCGGCGCCGGCACCTCGGTCTGGGAATGGCATGTCGAGACCGATGTGCTGGGCGATCTGGATGAAGGCACGGCGATGCTCGGCTATGCGCGCGGCGAGATTTCATCGACGCAGGCTGCGTGGGACGCGCTCATGCATCCGGACGACCGCGCCGGCAACGACGCTGCCTATCATCGGCACGCGCACGGCGAGGCGGCGACCTACGAACATGAATACCGCATCAAGGCGAGTGACGGTTCGTGGCGCTGGATGTCGGAGCGTGGGCGCATCGTCGAGCGAACGCGCGACGGCGCGCCGCTGCGCATGCTTGGCACGCAAACCGACATCACCGAACGCAAGCGCGCCGAGGGCGTCGCGCTCGAACTTGCCGAGCGGCTGCGCAAGATTGCGCGCCATGTGCCGGGCATGTTGTTCCAGTTCGCGCGCCTCGCCGATGGCAGTGGGCACTTCCCCTACGTCAGCGAGCGCTGCCTCGCGCTGACTGGCATCGCGCCCGACGTGCTGCGCGCCGACGCGACGATCATGCTGCGCGTCACCGAGCGCGCCGACCGCCGGCGTGTGCGCGACTCGATCAGCCACTCGATGCGGCGCCTGCGGCCGTGGCGCTGCGAGTTCCGGCTCCATCTGCGCGACGGCAGCGTGCGTTGGCTGCGTGGCAGCGCGACGCCGCAGCGCGAGAGCGAAGGCGCTGTGCTCTGGCACGGCTACCTCGAGGACGTGAGCGAACTGCACGAGCTTGAGCAGGTGCGCCTGGCGCGCACCGCGGCCGAGGCGGCAAACCGCGCGAAGACCGAGTTCCTCTCGCACATGAGCCACGAGTTGCGTACGCCGCTGAATGCCGTGCTGGGCTTTGCGCAACTGCTGCAGATCGACAGCGCCGAGCCGCTCGGCGTGCGCCAGAGCCGCCATGTGGCACTGATCCGCGAAGCGGGCGAACACCTGTTGGAGATGATCGGCGAGCTGCTCGACCTGACGCGCGTCGAAGCCGGTCGGCTCGAAGTCACGCTTTCCGACATCGCGCTGGCGCCACTGCTGCGCGAATGCGGCGACATGCTGCAGCCGCTCGCCGATGCGGCCGGCGTCGCGATCGAGGTCGAGGCGTGCGACGCGGCGCAGCATGTGCGCGCCGATCGCACACGGCTTAAGCAGGTGTTCGCCAATCTGCTATCCAACGGCGTCAAGTACAACCGGCGCGGCGGCACCGTGCGGCTGCGGGTGCGCAGCGCGGCGCAGCGCGTCACGATCGACGTCGTCGACGATGGCGCGGGCATTGCCGCGAAGGATTTGAAGGCGCTGTTCGAGCCCTTCAACCGCCTCGCGCAGCGCCACAGCGGGATCGAAGGCACGGGCATCGGCCTCGCGCTCAGCCGCGCGCTGGCGCGCGCGATGGGCGGCGATATCGCAGTGAGATCGCGGCCCGCGGCGGGCTCAACCTTCAGCGTCGAGCTGCCAAAAGCCACGCCGCCAATCGCCTTGTGAGCGGCGCGCACCGGGGCTGCTTCATAGAATCTAAGCCATCATGAACGAGGCCGCCGAATTCATCCTCACACTGTCCTGCTGCGACCGACCGGGCATCGTCCACGCCGTCTCCGGTTTGCTCTACGAGGCGGGTTGCAACATCATCGATTCGCAGCAATTCGGCGACCTGCCGGCGCCCGACGACGCGCAGAGCCTGCACGCGACGGGGCTGTTCTTCATGCGGGTGCATTTCGCCGCGCCCGCGCCGCTCGCGGACCTTGCCGCGCTGCACGCGCACTTCGCTCTGGCGCGTGAGCGCTTCGCGATGGAGCTGCAGTTGCATGCGCTCGCCGCTCGGCCGCGCCTGATGCTGATGGTGAGCCGAGAGGGCCATTGCCTGAACGATCTGCTGTTTCGCTCGCAGTCGGGGCAACTGCGTGCTGACATCGCGGCGGTCGTCTCGAACCATCCCGGTCTCGGCGCGCTTGCGGCGAACTACGGCGTCGCGTTTCACCATTTGCCGCTCGCGGCCGGCGCGCCGCCCGAGGCGAAGGCGGCGCAGGAGCAGGCGGTGCAGCGACTCATCGAAGATGAGCACATCGACCTCGTCGTCCTCGCACGCTACATGCAGATCCTGAGCCCGGCGTTCTGTGATTTCCTGAAAGGCCGCGCGATCAACATCCACCACAGCTTCCTGCCGAGTTTCAAGGGCGCACGGCCCTACCTGCAGGCGCACGACCGCGGCGTGAAGCTGATCGGCGCGACGGCGCACTATGTGACGGCCGATCTCGACGAGGGCCCGATCATCGAGCAGGACGTGGCGCGCGTCGACCACAGCCTTGACCCCGAGGACTTCGCTGCCGTCGGGCGCGACGTGGAAAGCGTCGTCCTCGCGCGCGCAGTGCAGTGGCATGTCGAGCATCGGGTCCTGATGAACGGGCCGAAGACGGTCGTCTTCCGCTAGCGCGGGCACGCCAAGCGGGTAGTCGAAGGGCCATGCAGCACTACCGTGCGCCGCGCTGGGCCCTCGGTGACGGCGCCATCGGCGGGCAGGTGCAGACGATCTGGCTTGCCCTCTTCGCTCGCCGCTTCAACGGCACCGCGCCCGTCTATCGGCGCGAGCGCTGGGACACGCCGGATGGTGACTTCATCGATGTCGACTTCCAGTCCGACCCGCCGCTCGCTGCTGATGCGCCGTGGCTCGTGCTCTTCCACGGCCTCGAAGGTTCGTCGGCGAGCCACTATGCGCAGGCCTTCGCGCACTGGGCGCGCAGCAATGGCTGGGCGTTCGCGGTGCCGCACTTTCGGGGTTGCTCGGGCGAGATGAATCTCGCGCCGCGCGCCTATCACTCGGGGGACTTCGAGGAGGCCGGCTGGATCCTCGATCGGCTTCGCCAGCACAGCGGCGCGCCCCTGGTCGTGGTCGGCGTATCGCTCGGCGGGAACGTGCTGCTGCGCTGGGCCGAGGAGGCGGGCGAAAGCGCCGCGCGCATTGCGAGAAGCGTGTGCGCGATCTCGTCGCCGATCGACCTGACCGCTGGCGGCCGCGCGATCGGGCGCGGCTTCAACCGGCTCGTCTATACACCGATGTTCCTGCGCACGATGCGGCCGAAGGCGCTCGCGAAGCTCGCGCAGTTCCCGAGGCTGTTCGATCGCGAAGCGATGCTCGCCGCACGCGACCTGTACGCCTTCGACAATGTGTTCACGGCGCCGGCGCACGGCTTTCGCGACACCGACGACTACTGGGCGCGCGCATCGGCCAAGCCGCAACTGCACCGCATCCGCATCCCGGCGCTCGTTGTGAATGCGCGCAACGATCCGTTTGTGCCCGCGGCGAGCCTGCCGACGGCGGCGCAGGTGGGGCCGTGCGTCACGCTTTGGCAACCGGCGCACGGCGGCCATGTGGGCTTTCCGGCGGGGCCGCCGCCGGGTCATCTATCCACCTTGCCCGATGCGGTCATGCACTGGGCACAAACCGAAACCTGAGCGATCATCCATCGCATGGATGAGATCGTCCGCGCCGCACTCAAGAAATGGCCCAACGTGCCGGCCTGCCATGGCTGGCTCGCGCTCGACGCGCGCGGCGACTGGTACATGCGCGACGACCGCATCCAGGCCGCCGGGCCGTTCCCGGCCGTCAAGGGCAGCCGCATCAACCACGAAAAGCTGCGCGAATTCATCGAGCGAAATTACGCGGCGGATGAAAACGGCTGCTGGTTCTTCCAGAACGGGCCGCAACGCGTTTATGTCGAACTCGAGGCGGCGCCCTGGGTCTGGCGTGTGCGATGGGACGGCAAAGCGGTGCAGGTGCACGATCACTGCGGAACAGCGGTCGACGCAAGCGTGTGCTGGCTCGACGAGCAGGGAAGGCTCTTCCTCGCGACCGACCTCGCGCTCGGCATCGTCCACACGCAGGACATGCTCGA
>JBDTSN010000275.1:0-4355 GCA_039931145.1 Burkholderiales bacterium
CCGGCCACCGGCGAGGGCGGCAAGGGCCTGGGCCTGGCGATCGTCAAGCGCATCGCCGAGCTCCACGGCGGCGAGGCGCGCGTGCACAGCGAGGCCGGGCGCGGCACGACCGTCAGCCTGCGCTTTGCGTCCCGGTCTCGAAGCGCGTGACGGTTGCGCAGGGAAATTCCTAGTGCGCCATCGCTGGCGCAGGCCTACAGTCGCGCCACTCGCAAAGTGCGCATCCGGCAGGTTGCGCACTGCGGCGGGGGATCGAGGAGACAAGGTTACGCGCGGCGCAGCGTTCGCCGCGTGCCTCTAGACAGCACGGCCGCCTGGGCCGGCCGCAATCACCAACGACGATGAGACAAAGCAAGGGGCGCCGGCTGGTCTGGCGCCCTTTGTCTTTGCGGATCGACACCTGCGATGCCGGGGCGGGCGGGCCTCGCCCACGCCTACAGCGTGTCGAGTACCGGCTTCGCTCGTCCCGGCGCAAGCGCCCGGCCCAGCGCGCGCAGCAGCTGGTCGGGGTCGATCGGCTTGGAGATGAAGTCGTTCATCCCCGCTTGTAGCGCCTGCTGGCGCTCGGAGACGAGCGCGGCGGCGGTGAGCGCGATGATCGGCAACTCGTCCACTGCATAGCACCGGCGCAGTGCGCGCGCGGCTTCGACCCCGCCCATCTGCGGCATCTGCAAATCCATCAACACGACGTCGAAGGGACGGCCTTCATCGGCCGCAAGCTCGACAGCTTCGACCGCTGCCCGCCCGTCGTGTGCCTGATCAACTGCGGCGCCCCACTGCTCGAGCTGGGCGACGGCGATCAGCATGTTGACCGGGTTGTCCTCGACCATCAGCACGCGGGCTTGCTGCAAGCACGCGAGGTCAGCGCCATCAGGCTGCGGCTCAGCGAGTAGTGGTGATGTCGGCGGCAGCGGCAGTTCGGCCCAGAAGCGGCTGCCTTCTCCGCTCGCGCTGTGCACGCCCACCTCGCCACCCATCAGTTGGGCAAGCTCACGGCAGATCGAGAGCCCGAGGCCAGTACCGCCGAAGCGCCGCGTCGTCGACTCGTCGGCCTGCGAGAACGGCTTGAACAGCCGCTGCTGGGTCGCGTCTTCCATGCCGGGCCCGGTATCGGTCACGGCGATGCGCACGTGTCCGGGCGCCGCCAGCTCAAGCGTCAGCTGCACACTACCCGACGCGGTGAACTTGATCGCGTTGGTCAGGAAGTTGACGAGGATCTGGCGCGTTCGCACGCGGTCACCCTGCACCCAGTCGGGCACCGGGTCGGCAATCAGCAGCGTCAGCAGCAAGCCCTTGGCGTGAGCAAGCGGGAGATACGTGCGGTGCACGGATCGAACGAGTTCGCGCAGGTCGAACGGCGCGGCGTCGAGTGCGAGCTTGCCGGCTTCGATCTTCGACAGGTCGAGCACGTCGGAGATGATGTCGGCCAGGCTTTGCGCGCTCTCGACGATCTGCGCGAGGTACTGCTGGCGCAAGGTCGCGTCGAGCGCCGGGCGCATCGTGAGGCGCGCCAGGCCGAGCAGTTCATTCAGCGGAGTGCGGATCTCGTGGCTCGTGTTGGCGAGGAACGCGCTCTTCGCGCGACTCGCCGCCTTGGCCTGTTCGAGCGCGTTGGCGAGTGCCTGATCCATCCGGCGCCGATCCGAGATGTCCTCGGCGAGCCACAGCGTACCGCCGTGCACCGGATGGGTCGCGTTCACGCTCTGCCCGAGCAGTCGGCACCAGAACGCGCTGCCGTCGCCGCGATGCATCTTGCGCACGATCTCGAACGTCTGCGGCTCGTCGCCATCGGCAGCGTCGGCGCGCGACCCCGCGTCACCGGGCGCCTCAGGCCAGATCGCAGCCAGCGGTTCGCCGGCAAGCGCCCCGGGCGCGCAGCCGAACATGCGTTCCCACCCCGGGTTGACCTGCTGGAAGCACCCGTCGCGAGTGAATGCAATGCCGATCGGTGCATGCTGCAGGATCGCCGCGTGTTCGAGCCGCGCACGCTCGCTCGCGGTGATGTCGTGCGCGTTGATGACGAGGTAGAGCTGCCCCGCCATCTCGAAGCGCGCCCCCGACACCCGGATCGACGCCAGCGCGCCCGTCTTCGTGACGATCGTCAACTCCATCGCATCGACCTGGCCGCGTTCGCGCATCTCGCGCAACAGGCGCTCGCGGCCGTCGGCGTGCCAGATGCCGATCTCGACCGCGGTGCAGCCGACCACCTCGTCCGCGCTGTAACCGGTCAGCCGCGTGAAGCCGGGGTTGACCATCACGTAGCGCCCGCTCTCGACCTCGGTCAGCGTCAGGCAGCCGGGGCTGGTCGCGAACAGGTTCGACAACATTGCGTCGGCGCGCCGCAGCGCCGCCTCGGTCGCGCGGCGCGCCGTGACGTCGAAGTAGATCGACAGCGTTGCCGGCCCGCCGGCGGCCATCACGCGCACCGCTGTCGCCTGCACGGTAAGTGACTTGGCATCACGCGAGCGCAGGGTGAACTCGGCCACCGGCACGCCTTGCCCGACCGCCAGCCGTTCAACCTCGGCAATGCGCGTCACGGCCTGCTCGCGCGCGACGCCGTGTTCGTAGAACTCCAACAGATCGGCGCCGGTCATCGCGTCTGCGTCCGAGTAGCCGCACATCGTCGCGGCGGCGGGATTCGCTTCGAGCACACGACCGCCACGGTGCAGCACGAGCGGCGTCGGCGAACGGTCGAACAATTCGCGATAGCGCGTCTCGCTCGACTGCACCGCATGCTGGGCCCGCACTTCGGCCGTGATGTCGTGGCCAACGCCCCAATAGCCGCGGAATGCACCACCGCGCGCAAAGCGCGGCCGGCCGCTGAAGCTGATGAAGCGCGGGCGACCCTTCGAATCGCTGTTGCGCATCAGCACGCGGCCAAACGGGCGGCGCGCCTCAAGATCGGCGCGCAGCGCGTCCATCTGATCGTCGTCCAGGCCCGGATCGTCGACCTCCCACGGCGCGCGCCCGATCTGCTTCGGTGGCGCCGCGCCGCTGGCTTCGCCGGCCAGCTTCTCGAAGCGCGCGAATCGCAGTTCGGCGTCGAGCTCCCAGTACCAGTCGGCCGACATGCCGAGCAGGTCGCGAAAGCGCTGCTCACGCTCGCCGGCCTGACGCAGTGAGCGGCGAACGAGATGCGACGTCAGGCTGCCGACAACGAAACCGGAACCGAGCATCAGCGCCATCGTGATGAGCGGGAGCAAGAGGCTTTCGAGCGGCGCGCCTTTCCCCGGCAGACCGTGCGCCACTTCGAGCAGCGCGAGCGCCGCCGCCATCGCCGCGCAGGCGGCGGTCGGCATCGCCGCGGCGCGCAAATTTCCGAGCACCGCGACGAGCGCAATCAGCAGCGGCCAGTAGCCGAGCACCTGGGTGTGCACGCCGCTGCCCAAGCCGAGCGCGACGATGCCCGTCATCGCACACGCCACCCACGCGGCGAGCAGCACCGAAGTCGTGGGCGGCAGGCGGTCCGCTCGCCAATGCAGCAGCGCGAAGATCACGCCCATCAACAGGCAAGCGCCACCGAGCGACACCGCCATGCCGCCGGCAAAGAACCAGCGCACGACGCGCGTGTCCAGATGGCGCGGCCAGGCAGGGTCGGGCGAAGCGGGAAGGATGGGAGGTCTGGCGCGCACGCGCTTCTGTGGCCTTTTGGGCCGGCTCATACGGCGCAGCCCCATGTGGACGGGGCTGCAACGAAAACGGGCGCGCGTCGAAGGCGCGGCCTCACGGCATTGTCGGCCCGAGTCTTGCAGACTTGAGCCGCTGGTGCAGCCTCACTTTCCCTGTCGGGGGTTTCGCCGATTGCGCGCGGCTGGCTTCGGGCGCCGCTGGATCAGCCCGCGCGTGCGGCATTGAGCGTGTCGCGGGTCGCCGTGGCAACGCGCCGAGCGGCCGCAGCGAAGTCAGTGCCCGCACTCGCATACAGCACCGCACGCGAAGAACTGACGATGATCGGCGCGCCATTGCGCGCGCCGGCACGCACCGTCGCCTCGGCATCCCCGCCCTGCGCGCCGATGCCGGGGATAAGCAGCGGCAGGCGCGGCGCGAGCTCGCGCACGCGCTCGATCTCCGCCGGATACGTTGCGCCGACGACGAGGCCGATCTGGCCATTGCGGTTCCACGGCCCGGCCGCAAGCCGCGCGATGTGCTCGAACAGCCTCTCCCCCGGCTGGCCGTCGGCGCCGACGAGACGCTGATTCTGGAGGTCATCGCCGCCGGGGTTCGACGTGCGGCACAGCAGGATCGCGCCCTTGCCCGGGTAGGCGAGGTAGGGCTCAATCGAATCGAAGCCCATGAAGGGCGAGAGCGTCACCGCGTCGGCGCGATAGCGCTCGAAGGCTTCGCGCGCGTACTGC
>JBDTSN010000276.1:0-4350 GCA_039931145.1 Burkholderiales bacterium
AGCGGTGGCCGAGGTCGGTGTGCACGCTGTAGGCGAAGTCGATCGGCGTCGCGCCCGTCGGCAACTCGACGACCGTCGCTTGCGGCGTGAAGACGTAGATGCGGTCGTCGAAGCCCGGCGTGTCGGTGCCGGCCGCCTGGTCGCTGAAGTCGCGCTCCCACGCGAGCAGCTGGCGCAGCACCGCCTTGCGCGCCTCCGCAACGCGGGCCTCGAACTCGCCCGCCGCGCTGACGCCAGCGTAGCCCTTGGCACCAGCTTCCTTGTAAGCCCAGTGCGCGGCGACGCCGTGCTCGGCGTGTTCATGCATCGCGCGGGTGCGGATCTGGACTTCGATCGCGCGGCCATCGCCGTCCTGCACCACCGTGTGCAGGGATTGATAGCCGTTCGCCTTCGGCCGCGCAATGTAGTCGTCGAACTCGCCCGGCAGCGCGCGATAGATCTCGTGCACGCGGCTCAGTGCGGCGTAGCAATCCGGCAGCGAGTTGACGATCACGCGCAGCGCGCGAACGTCGAGCACGCGCTCGAAGTCGAGCCCCTTGCCCTGCATCTTCTTCCAGATGCTGTAGAGGTGCTTCGGCCTTCCCCGCACCTCGGCCTGGATGCCCTGCGCCGCAAGCGCGACCGCAAGCCGCCGGCGCGCAGCCTCGACTTCACGCTCGCGCTCGGTTCGTTTGCCGTCGAGCAGGCTCGCGACACGCTTGTAGTCGTCGGGCTGCAGGAAGCGAAACG
The DNA here is from genome assembly GCA_039931145.1 of Burkholderiales bacterium. Taxonomy (GTDB): domain Bacteria; phylum Pseudomonadota; class Gammaproteobacteria; order Burkholderiales; family Burkholderiaceae_C; genus CAIKUF01. Next base: position 730 of record JBDTSN010000276.1, read on the forward strand.
ACAGATCTTCCATCTCCCACTTGATCTGCCAGATGCCGAGCCGATTGGCGAGCGGCGCGAAGACTTGCAAGGCTTCGCGTGCGAGCACGGCCGGGCAGTCGCGCTTCCCTGCCGCAAACCAGCGCAACGTCTGCAGCCTTGAGGCGAGCCGCAGCAGGACGACGCGCAGATCGCGCGAGAAGGCCAGCAGCATCTTGCGCACGCGCTCGGTCTGCTCAGCCTGGCGCTCGTGAAGCACCGTCGCCTCGCGCGCTGCGCGCCCGATCGCGAACAGGCGCCGCGTGTTGATGACGAGGCCCGCGTACGACGCACCGAACGCCTTGGTGACGACCTCGTCGGGCCGCGTCAGGAAGTCACCCGCATAGACGAGGTAGGCCGCCGCCTGCATCGAAGGCGCCGCACCCATCGTGCGCAGGATCGCGGCGACGCCCTCGGCATGCATGAACGCCTCTTCGCCGGTGTCGAGCGTATGCCCCTGCAGCAGAGGCTCGGAAAATGCGCGCGCACGGGCAAGCTCGGCGTTCTCGGTCTCGAGGCTGGCGTCGGCATCACCGCCGTGCAGGTCGAGCGACTGCACGATCGCAGCCGATTCCGACTGCTCCGGGCTCGTTGTCTTCATGGCGGCAGCAAAAACTCCCGCATAGCTGCTATCTGGTCCGCTGCGATCAGCGTCGGCGCATGGCCGATGCCGGCGAATTCACGTAGCCTGGCCTTCGGCCCGCGCTGCGTCATCGCAAGCGCCGTCTCCTTCGAAAGCAAGTCGGAGTCGGCGCCGCGCAGCAGCAGCACCGGGCAGCTCACGCGGTCGTACGCAGCCCACGTCGCCGCTTCGCCAGCGGCGGCGACTGCGGGTGTCACCTCCCGAAACGGGATCGCGATCGCCGGGTCGTAGTGCGGTACGAATCCGGGGCCGAGGTCGTCTTCGACGGGCTTGAGCATCGGCCGCGTCAACGCGAGCCACTGCTCGGGCGTGTGCGGGCCGAAACCCTTCGAGATCGAGAGCATGTAGTCGGCCGCCTCCTTAACGCTTGCCCAGCGCACCGGCATGCCGAGGTAGGTGCCGATGCGCGTGAGCGCCGCGTACTGGATCGTCGGGCCGACGTCGTTCAACACCAGGCTTGCGATCGGCGAACCCGGAAGCGACGCAATGCCGAGGCCGATCAGCCCGCCCATCGAGGTGCCGACCCAGTGCAGTTCGCGCGCATCAAGGCGCGCGAGCAAGGTCACCATGTCCGCGACATAGGCGGGAATCTGATAGCTCATCGGGTCGGCGAGCCAGTCGGACTTTCCGCGGCCGACAACATCCGGGCAGACGACCCGAAAGTCGCCGCACAACGACTGCGCCAGAGTGTCGAAGTCGCGCCCCTGGCGCGCCAGGCCGTGTGCGCAGACGAGCACGCGCGGGTTCGCCGCGTCGCCCCATTCCCAGTAGGCCATGCGGTGCAGGCCGCGGGAGTCCAGGCATTGCACTTGGTTCAGGCGGGGTTCGGTCATGGCACTGTCCTCTTCGCGGCGCAATCGTTCGGGATAATGGATGCTATCGCCACGGCTTCAAGGAAATACCATGTTGAAAGGCAAGACCGCACTCGTCACCGGCTCAACAAGCGGCATCGGCTTGGGGCTGGCGCTCAGCCTCGCGCGCCAGGGCGCAAACATCGTGCTCAACGGCTTCGGCGATAGCGCCGCGCCGCAGGCAGCAGTCAAGGCGCTCGGCGTCAAAGTGGGCTATCACGGCGCCGACATGAGCAAGCCCGCCGAGATCGAGGCGATGATGGCCTACGCGGCAAGCGAATTTGGCGGCGTCGACATCCTCGCCAACAACGCCGGGATCCAGCATGTGGCGGCGGTCGAGGATTTCCCGGCCGAACGCTGGGACGCGATCATCGCGATCAACCTCAGCTCGGCTTTCCACACGACGCGGCTTGCGATGCCCCCGATGCGCAAGAAGAACTGGGGCCGCATCATCAACATCGCGTCAGCGCACGGCCTCGTCGCGTCGGCGCAGAAATCGGCCTATGTTGCCGCCAAGCACGGCATCGTCGGCTTCACGAAGTCGATCGCGCTCGAAGCGGCGACGAGCGGCATCACGGTGAACGCGATCTGTCCCGGCTGGGTGCTGACACCGCTCGTCCAAAAGCAGATCGACGACCGCGCCAAGCGCGAAGGCATCGACATCCAGCAGGCGAGCAACGAGCTGCTACGCGAAAAGCAGCCTTCGCTGCAATTCACAACGCCTGAGCAACTCGGCGAACTGGCCGTGTTTCTGTGTTCGCCGGCAGCCGACAACGTGCGCGGCGTGGCATGGGCAGTGGATGGGGGCTGGACCGCTCAGTAAACCCCGGCGGCTGCGCCGCAAGCTACTTCATGAGTTGCACGCTGCCCGCCACCGTCACGCTCACCGCGCTCTTGCCGGCCTCGACCGGCAGCGCCTCGTCGCTCGCCGCCATCGTCCGCATGCGCGGCACGGGCATCGGCGGGCGGGATTCGCCGCTGCTGATGTTGACCTCACGCAGCGTGTAGCCGGCATAGCCGAATTGCTTCGCCGCATCCGCCGCTCGGGCGCGGTAGTTCGCGATCGCCTGCGCCGTCAGGTCCGATTCGGTCTTTGCGCGCAGTTCACGCGACAGCCCGTACTCGACGCGGGCGATCGTCATGCTCGAGACACGGCCTGTGAGCGCGGCGATCGCCTGCATGTCGCGCCCTTCGACGACGAGTTCGGCGTTGCCCTGCCAGCCGCTGATCGTGTTTTGCTTGTTGTAGCGCGGGAAAAGCGCGAAATTGCCGGTTTGCACCTCGACCTGGCCGGGCTTGGCCGCCTTCTTCGCCTCGGCGAGTGCGGTGTCGAGCGCCTGCTTGAGGGCGGCCTGCACCGCGCCGGCGTCCGGCCCGTCGCGCGTCGCGTTGAGCGTGACGGTCATCATGTCGCGCGGCACGTCCGCCGTCGAGCTTGCGGACAGGCTGACAACGCCTTGCGGCGCAGGCGCGGTATCCGCCGCATACGATGCGCCCGTGAAGGCGACAAACGCGGTGGTGGCAAGGACGGCGAGCGTCTTGTGCATAGTGTTTCCTTCGCGGCAATGTTGGCAGAGGCTGCGTGCGGTGCTGGCTACGCAAGCGTACAGCGATCGGCGGCGCGATCCCGTTGACCCACGTTTCGCGACGTATGCCCGCGAGAGCCCGGAGATTTGTAACAAGCAGTCAAGGTCACCAAAATTGGCCTTCAAACCTGCCGAAAATTGCCGTTGTTACATTTTTGGAGAGACCAATGAATGGACCTATGCCCCCCCGACCCGACCGCATCGCGATCGTCGATGACGACGCCCGCATCCGCGACCTGCTGCGCCGCTACCTGACGCAAGAAGGCTTCGAGGTGCTGCTCGCCGAGGATGGCAAGGCACTCAACCGGCTGCTGACGCGTGAGACGATCGACCTCATCGTGCTCGACCTGATGCTTCCCGGCGAGGATGGCCTCTCGATCTGCCGCCGCCTGCGCGCGGCGAAGGACGCGACGCCGATCATCATGCTGACGGCGAAGGTCGAGGATGTCGATCGCATCGTCGGCCTCGAAGTCGGCGCCGACGACTACATGCCCAAGCCCTTCAACCCGCGCGAACTGCTTGC
>JBDTSN010000277.1:0-4343 GCA_039931145.1 Burkholderiales bacterium
CTTCCTGGGGACGGTATCGAAGTGCCGCAGACGCCGGGCGCGCTGCGTCAGACGACGACCGGCTCGGGTTCGAGCCGGATGCCGAAGCGCCCGTAGACGCTTTCCTGGATCGCGCGCGCGAGGGTGACGACCTCGGCGCCGCTCGCGCCGCCGCGGTTCACGAGCACCAGCGCCTGCTTCTCGTAGACACCGGCGCGGCCGACGCTCTTGCCCTTCCAGCCGCAGGCGTCGATCAGCCAGCCGGCGGCAAGCTTGATGCGGCCGTCGGGCATCGGGTAGTGCACCACCGTCGGGTCGCGGCCGATGATGTCGCGGCATTGCACCTCGCTGACGAACGGGTTCTTGAAGAAGCTGCCCGCGTTGCCGATCTGCGCCGGGTCCGGCAGCTTGGCGCGGCGGATCGCACACACCCAGTCGAAGATTTGATGCGCATCCGGTTCGGCAACACCCGTCTCGGCCTGTCGCCGCTCGAGCTCGACGTAGCCGAGCACCGCGCGCCACGGCCGCGGCAGGCGAAAGCGCACCCGCGTGATCAGGCTCTTGCCGGCAAGTGCGCGCTTGAAAACGCTGTCTCGATAGCCGAAGTGGCACATCTCATGCGTCAGCGTCGCGGTGCGGCCGGTGACGAAATCGACCGTGTCGAGCGACTCGAAGCGATCCTGCAGCTCGACCCCGTAGGCGCCGATGTTTTGCACCGGCGCAGCGCCGACCGTGCCCGGGATCAGCGCCAGGTTCTCAAGCCCCGGCCAGCCCTGGGCGAGCGTCCAGGCGACGAAGGCGTGCCAGTTCTCTCCGGCGCCGGCTTCGACGATGAAAGCGTCGTCGCGCGTCTCGAGCAGGCGCCGGCCCATGACCTCGACCTTGAGCACGACCGCCGGAACGTCTCGCGTGAGCACGATGTTGCTGCCGCCGCCGAGGATGAATTTGGGCGCACGGCCGAGTTCGGGGTGATCGACGACGGCGCGCACGTCGGCCTCGCTCGTCACACGAACCATGCTGCGCGCCAACGACGGCAGCGCGAAAGTGTTGTAGGGTCGCAGGCTCACGCCTGTCTCGATTTGCATGGCAGAATTTTCGTCGATTTGACGCCGGTCGCCCGGCCGGCCTTCCCGCACTGGATTCATCATGCCCAGCTTTGACGCCGTCATCGAACCCGATCTGGTGGAGTTGCGCAACGCGCTCGACCAGAGCAACAAGGAAATCGGCACCCGCTTCGACTTCAAGGGCTCGTCGGCGCGCATCGAGCACAAGGACAAGGAGATCACGCTCTTTGCCGACAGCGACTTCCAGATCGCCCAGGTGACGGACATCCTGCTCGCCAAGCTCGCCAAGCGCGGCGTCGACGTGCGCTACATCGACACCAGTGCGAAGGTGGAGAAGATTGGCGGCGACAAGGTCAAGCAGGTGCTCGTCGTCAAAAGCGGCATTGAGAGCGACGTCGCCAAGAAGATGCAAACGCTCGTCAAGCAGAGCAAGATGAAGGTGCAGGCCGCGATCCAGGGTGACAGCGTGCGCGTCAGCGGCGCCAAGCGCGACGATCTGCAGGCTGCGATGGCACTGCTGCGAAAGGAGCTGCCCGATGTGCCGCTCTCGTTCAACAACTTTCGCGATTGAGATGGATCCTGGACGCGCCTGCGCCGCCCGCTGACACACCGTGAGACTCAAGCTCGCAGCGCTCAGACGCGCCAAGGCCAAGCCCGCCGCGACGGGCCACTATCGCGTTGCACTGCACGGCTTCGGCGACTTCGAGCGCAATGCGCTGACCTTCTGCCTCAAGCATGCAGCAACGCGCGAACCGGCGTATGTGCACGTCGAACGCGCGGCGGACGCCGAGTTCATCGTCGCCGACGCCAGCCACGAAGCGCTCGCGACGAGCGTGACGCGCGGCACTCGCATGCGCGACACATTGTTCGTCGGCGAGCACGCGCCGCCGGGCGCGCGATCACATGTCGAGCGGCCGATCGACTCCGAGCAAATCCTGCGCGCGCTCGACGAAATGGCCGCCGAACGCGAAGCGCCGGTCAGTGCAGACCCGCCCGACATCGTGCTACCGATGGTGCCCAGGGACAGCGACTTTCCGACGCTGAGCGAATTCGACATCGTCGAAACGACACCCGCAGCGTTCGAATATGCGCCGGTGCTGATCAACCTCGCCGATCTGGCGCCCATCGTCAGGCCGCGCGCGCGCGGCGCGCCGCCGTCGACGCCGCCGTCGCCGGCGCCCACACCGACACCAGAATCGGTGACCGCGCCAGGGCCTGAATCGAAATCCGAGGCAGCGCCCGAACCAATGCCGGAGCCAGAGCTCGCGTCAGAACCGGCTCCTGCATGGCGCGAACCCCGGGCCGCCGTCTCGGAAGAGACACCGCACACGCCAGCGCTTGGCGCCCCGCCACAAGAACCTGCAGCCCCTGTGCCGGCGTCCGCAGCCCAGATCGACGCCGAAGCGGCGTCAGCGCCCGCCGAACCTGAAACCACCGTCCCGACGGCAAAAACCGACCCAATACCAAGCGAAGCGCCCGGTGCTTCCAGGAAGCGCCCGGTGACGCCGGCCGAGCGCGCCGAAGCGAAGGCGGCTGCCCGGCGCAGATCACGCCGCGCACGGCTTGCACAGGCCGGGCGCGCGGGCGCCGAGTCGCTGCGCGACGTGCTGCTGCTCGGCCCGGAGCACGCGGATGCCAGCCTCACCGCGCAGCTCGAAGCCTTCGGCTTCCAGGTGCATCCGGCAACCTACAGCGCGGACGCGCTCGCGCTGATCGCGCAAATGCCGTTCGCGGCCCTCTTTCTCGACGTCGCCCCCGGCAGCGATGAAGACATGGACGGACTCGAGCTGTGCATGGAAATCAAACAGCAGCGCATCGCACTCGCCGGTCCGGTGCCACCGGTCTTTCTGCTCGCGAACCGCGATTCGGCCGCCGGCCGGGTGCGCTCCGAGCTCGCCGGCTGCGACGCGCTGTTGATCCGCCCGGTGACCCGGGGCGACGCGGCGCGCGCGCTCGAAGCCTGCGATGTCGCGCTGCCGGCCGACGAGCGCCACATCCAGCGATCTTGATCCGGCACGACCGCCCCGAGCCCAGGCGCGGTAGTGCAGCGTCGCTGTCACTGCCGCGACAGGGCCGAATGAAACGGTCGTGCTAAAAAGCGCACTGCGCCCGCGGGCTGCCGGAGACTGTCGATGGACTTGAATTTCACCCCCGAAGAACTCGCCTTTCGCGCCGAAGTGCACGACTGGGTTGCGGAGAACCTCCCGAAGCCGATCAGCCACAAGGTGCACAACGCGCTGAACCTGACGCGCGAGGACATGCAGCGCTGGGCGCGCATCCTCGGCAAGAAGGGCTGGCTTGGCTATGGCTGGCCGGAGAAGTTCGGTGGGCCGGGCTGGAGCGTCGTGCAGCGCCATTTGTTCGAGGAAGAGTGCGCCCTCGCCGGCGGACCGCGCATCGTGCCGTTCGGGCCGGTGATGGTCGCTCCCGTCATCATGGCTTTCGGCACCGCCGAGCAGCAGCAGCGCTTCCTGCCCGGCATCGCAAGCGGCGACGTCTGGTGGAGCCAGGGTTACAGCGAACCGGGCTCGGGCAGCGATCTCGCATCGCTCAAGACACGCGCGGTGCGCGAGGGCAACAAATACATCATCAACGGCCAGAAGACGTGGACGACGCTCGGTCAATACGGCGACTGGATCTTCTGCCTCGTGCGCACGAGCAGCGAAGGCAAGCCGCAGACCGGCATCAGCTTCCTTCTCGTTGACATGAAGAGCAAGGGCGTCACGGTACGCCCGATCGTGCTGCTCGACGGTGGGGCCGAAGTCAACGAGGTCTTCTTCGACAACGTCCTAGTGCCGGCCGAGAACCTGATCGGCGAGGAAAACAAGGGCTGGACTTACGCCAAGCATCTGCTCGCACATGAGCGCACCAGCATCGCCGACGTGAACCGCACCAAGCGCGAACTCGAACGCCTGAAACGCATCGCGAAGGCCGAGGGCGTCTATGACGACATGCGGTTTCGCGATCAGATCGCGCAGCTCGAAGTCGAAGTCGTCGCGCTCGAGATGCTTGTGCTGCGCGTGCTCTCGGCCGAGAAGAGCGGCAAGCAAAGCCTCGACATCGCGGCACTGCTGAAGGTGCGAGGCAGCGAGATCCAGCAGCGCTATGCCGAGCTGATGATGCTTGCCGCCGGGCCGTTCGCGCTGCCCTACATCGTCGAAGCGATGGAAGCCGGGTGGCAGGGCGACCAGGCGCTGGGTGGGCTCTGGCCCGGCGGCGCCGCGCACTGCGCGCCGCTCGCATCGACCTACTTCAACATGCGCAAGACGACGATCTACGGCGGCAGCAACGAAGTGCAGC
>JBDTSN010000278.1:0-4338 GCA_039931145.1 Burkholderiales bacterium
TGGCTCATGGCGTGAGCCACCCAAGGGCGTGGCTGAAGATTAGCGCTAATCAGGTCTGCGGTTGTAGTCCAGATGAACTTCTTTAGATACTTGTTGTGATGCTCGATGTACTCGCCCATGGCTTGCTCGAGATTGGCCACGCTGGTGAAGCTGTCGAGCTTGATGCGGTTTTCGGAGATGTCGCGAAAGAAGCGCTCGACCATGTTCAACTACGAAGCGCTGGTGGGAGTGCAGTGCATGACGAAGCGCGGATGCCTGGCCAGCCACGCTCGAACGCCGGGGTTCTTGTGAATGGCGTAGTTGTCAACGACCAGGTGCAGCTGCTTGTGCTTTAGCGTCTTGCGATCGATCAGGCGCAGGAACTTCAGCCACTCTTCGTGGCGATGGCGCTCCTGACACATCGAGATGTCAGTGCCGTCGAGGGTGTTGAGTGCGGCAATGAGCGTCGTCGTGCCGTTCCGCTTGTAGTCATTCGTCATCGTGCCGGGGTCTCGCCCGCTTCATCGGCAGGCCCGGCTGGGTACGGTTGAGCGTCTGAATCTAGCTCTTCTCGTCGCAGCTGAGCACCACGGCGTGCTCGGGCGGGTTGAGGTACAGGCACACGACGTCAACGAGCTTGTCGTCGAAGCGCGGATCGCGCGAGAGCTTGAAGGTGCGCTGCAAGTGCGGCTTCAGCCCGTTGCGCCGCCAGACCCGGCGGATGGTCGTGGCACCAAGGCCCGGATGTGCGGCAAGAGTGCGCGTCCTCCAGTGCGTGGCGGCGGCGGGCTTTTCGTGCAGCATCGTGTTGACGATGCGGGACTCGAACTCAGGCGTCACACTGGGCGGGCGTCCCGAGCGCGGGGCGTCTTGGCGCGGCGCCTGGATGCCGCCCTCGATGAAGCGCCGGCGCCACACAGCGACCTGCCGCCGATCGAGCTCGACCTCGACGGCCATGTCCTTGTTCTGCCAACCCTTGGCGGCAATACGACCGGTTGCTCCCGTACCTCGAAGCAATCTAGGGCGTCGCGACTTGCGTCGTTGCCACAGCAACCTCGACGCCCGAAGGGGCAGCCAACGCTGGCTGGTCGCCCGCGCTCAAGACTGCTCCAAGCATGAGGACGCTCGCACCGGCGGCGCACAGCCGGCCGCCAAGCCGCAAGCCGGTGTGATGCAGGAGCGCCACGCGCGTGCCTGGCAAACACAGTAGCGCCGCGACCAGCGCAAAGAGCGCCGCCAGCAAGTCGTGCGGTATGAGCAGCAGCGCCAGTGCGTAGAGACCTCCCGCGACAAGACGCCAGAGGGCGAGCCCAAGCGAAGAGGGGCCATCGTGCGAGGCGTCGATGATTGCGCTGAGCTCGCCGACCCCTTACTGTCAACCGCGCTGTCTCTGCTGCTGACGGGATCGGCCAAGACCCTGGTCAAGTGTTTCCCGGGCTGGATGCTCAAGCTGACGGCGACCGTCGAGCATTCGATGCTTCTTGTCGCTGGCCCCGCACCCGTCGATTCCCGTTGGATGGCGGGCCACTTCGTTCTCCGCCCGGTGTCCGAGCCAGTCCACTCGGCTCGCGCGCGACGGTCGAAGCCCGACCACCGGCGCCGAGCGGATGCGCATCAGTATCGTGCTGCGCGAGAACTTGTCGTAGGCCGTACGAACACGCGATTCGCCACGAAGCTGCCCGTGGCCAACGACAGGAAGTGGCGGCGGAAGCGTGAGTACACGGTCGTGCCAGGAAACTGTCTGTCGGCGAGGCGATTTGGCCCTCAGAGCGATGACGCTGTGGCGCCACTTCCAAGCGGCAGCGCGATGCTTGCCATCAAACGCTGATTGACCCGCCCGGGCGCCAAGATATTAGGGCGGTATTTGCAAGCAGCCCATACATCGATACCGGCGGCAGGTTCCGCACCACGGTGAAGAGGCGTGTGCTGGAGATGCCACGCGCTTTCATGCCGTCGAAGAAGCGCGTGCTCATCTGGTGCGGCACGTAGCGCATTTGCATGATCAAGCCGCCGCGGCTGCAGATCTCAACGAACAATCGAGCCGCCTCATCCGAGTAAAAACGGCCTGCCGTCGGTACGAACGACGCCAGCAGTACCTTACAGCCGCGCAATTCTGGCAAATCTTCATAGAGCCGCTCGAGACGATCCGTGACAACCGCGGCACGCGGATGCGCCAGTCTGAACCGGGCCGCGAATCCCTCATCGCACTCTACGAAAATGGCATCCGGGCAGCGATCGAGTATTCGGCCGGCAACGACGCCGTTGCCGATCCCGGCAACAACGATGCGGTCGAACAAATGAGCGGCCGACGACACCTCAACAGCCGCTCGCTCGCCAAAGACCCGGGTCGACGGACAAACGCTTCCGGTGACGCTGAATCGGCGCAGATAGGCCAGTTTATCTTGTCCGTACGACCTCATTTTGAGTAGCCCGGAATTCAGCTTGTTCGGCACACTATCCAGCATCTGAACCGAACGGCTATGAGTGGATGTTTTCATTTGCTCGACCCGCACGTTGCATGGGGCTGAGCGTGCAGGACCATCCGGCGTGTGGTAAACGGTCCGGCTCGACTGGTCAGTCGTCGTCCTCATGATGATGGCTGATGCGGAAGGACGTGGACGAGCCGGCGACCACCCACTGCAGTTCCAGTGCCGGTCATGGCGTCAGTCCAGGAGAACCAAGTCTCCCTGATTAGCGGCGTTCACAATCTCTTCGCGCGACAGGACAACTGATCGCTCGCCGTCCAGACCCCAGACGATTTCAGCAGCGTCGATGCCGAGTTCTTGAAGCAGGCAAGGTCCCACCGGAATGCTGGTGCGGTCGCCGCACGTTTCAGTGAACGCCACCGGGCCGGAGATTCGCGCCGAATGAATGGTTGCAGCCATATCGCTCCTTGTATCCGCTCGCCGAAAGCAAACGGAGCCCACAAGCTACGCAGATGCGAGGAAGCGGTCTGTGCGTTGACGCACAGTGAGGTCGTCTCGGTGCACGACGTCGAAATGTCCCATCGCGAGTAAGTGCAAAGCGGCGTCGTCATTACCCACCTTCAATGCGTTGACGGGTACCTGCGAGTGTCAGACCGTCCTCAAGAGGGAGTACCAGCGCCTGCTGCCGCAGGCCCAGGCGAGTCAGGTGTCGCGTCGACCTGCTTCGTGGACGTGATGTCTACGAAGGTGATCACGGCCCCGTCGATCACGTTGTCGAGCCGGCGGTACGGCATGATGCGCACCGAAAACCACCGATGATCACTGCTCTGGATCTGCTTTTCCGAGAAGATCAGGGTGCGCAGCATCTCTTGCGCGTCGTCGTGCAGCGATGGGTATTGCAGGCTGGTGGTCAGGTCGCTCAGCGGCCGGCCGATGTCGCTGTCGCGAAGATTGATGATCTTGGCGGCACGATCCGTGAAGCGGCGAACGTTCAGATCCTGGTCCAGAAAGAGCATTGCGATCTCGGTGCTGTTCAGCAGGTTCTTGAGGTCACTCTGGGCGAGCGCCAGGTCATCGAGCTTGGATTGCATCTCGGCATTCACTGTCTGCAACTCCTCATTCATCGACTGCATCTCTTCCTTGGAGGTCGTCAGCTCTTCGTTGGCAGACTGCAGCTCTTCGTTGGTACTCTGCAGCTCCTCATTCGACGCCTGCAGTTCCTCCCTGGAGGCGCGGTTTTCCTCGCGCAGAGTCAGTATCTCGTGCCGGAACTGCTGAATCTCGCCGGCATGAGTCGCATCGGCTGTGCTTGCGGCCCTTCGCCGGCCCCCGCGGGGCACTGCCGCCACATCACGAAAGACGATCATCATCGTTCCCTGCAGAGCCGCGGGCTCGTTCAGCGGTTGCACGGTGACGTCAACACCCTGCACGCCACCCGCTGAAATGACCTGAAGGCCATGTACCTGCACCGTCTCATCGCTCGTCGAGGCTTGTCTTATCGCATGGGCCAGCGGCTCGCGCAGACCCTCGCGCACCATGGCGTGAAAATTCCAGTTGGCCTTGCCGGCCGCGGGCTCCAGATACTTGCCCGTGCGCCCGCTGATGTAGACGATGTCTCCTGCGGCGTTGACCACGACGGCTGGCGGGGCATGCACTTGCAGCAGCACACTGTCGGCGGCGGCCTGCAATGAATCTCCGCCTTGCGTTGCACTCGGCGATGAAGGCATTGGCGTTTCCTTGGTCAGTGTCAAGAGGGGCGGGAAGGAATTCATCAGGAAGCCGGGGCCTACTGCAGACTTCACTTGGCGACACAGGTACAGACGCAGTTTGGCATCCTCGGGTTCGAACAGCTTGCTGAACGATCCGACCGTCTCCGAACTGCCCAGCAGCAGCAGACCGCCCGGGCGCAGGCTGTAGTGAAACAGCGGCAGCA
>JBDTSN010000279.1:0-4334 GCA_039931145.1 Burkholderiales bacterium
TGCGATCAAAGTCCGGCTATGACGGCACGCTCGTGCTCGCGGTCGGGGGCCCGGCATGAGGCTGCCGCTCAAACGTCGCTTCACGCGGACAGGCCGCGCCGGCATGACGGCGCCAGCCTCGCTGCATTGGCCCGAATCGACCTACACGCAGCAGTCGTGGGAGCACGCGCGCGCCGCAAGCATGCGTTGGGCCCTGGCGGGCGCACTGGTCGGCGCACTGATCGGCCTCATCGCCTTTGCACCCGCAACCTGGCTGGCTGGCGCTGTCGCTTCGGCCAGCGGCGAACGCCTGTTGCTCGCCGACGCGCGCGGCACGGTCTGGTCCGGCAGCGCCGTACCGGTGCTCACCGGCGGACCCGGCAGCCGCGACGCTGCCGCCTTGCCCGGGCGACTCACCTGGACGCTGGCCTGGCGCGGAACGGCGCTCGAGGTGCGCGCTACGCAGGCCTGCTGCCTGAATGGCGCGCTCACGGTGCGCGTCAGCCCCGGCCTGTCGCGCTTGACCATCACGCTCGTGCCCCCACCGGGCTGGATCGGCCAGTGGCCGAGCGCCTGGCTCGGCGGCCTCGGCACGCCGTGGAACACGCTGCAGCTCGGCGGCAGCCTGCGCCTGCTGTCGCCCGGATTCAGCATCGAGCGCATCGCCGGCCGCTGGCGTGTAGACGGCGCGCTCGACATCGAACTCATCAACGCATCGTCTCGACTGTCCACCCTTGAGACGCTCGGCACTTACCGCCTGCGCCTCGTCGGCGACCCCGCCAATGCCGGCCAGCCGACGATCGCGCTGACCACACAGGACGGCGCCCTGGAGCTCAGCGGCAACGGCAGCTGGGGGCCGGGCGGCGTGCGTTTTCGCGGCGAAGCACGTGCGGCGCCGGACGACGAGACGGCGCTTTCGAACTTGCTCAACATCATCGGACGGCGCGATGGCGCGCGGTCCGTCATTTCGATTGGATGAACATGACCGAGCGCATTGACCCTGTGCTTGCGCGAACTCCTGCGCGACACTCGCGGCCGTCGCGGCTGGCCGTTGCATTGCTGTCCCTGTCGCTCGCGATCGGCCCCGGCGTGCACGCACAAACGCAGACGCAGGTGAAGTCGCAGCCAGCCAAGAGTCGCTTCCAGGGCGAACCGGTGACGCTCAACTTCGTGAACGCCGATATCGAAGGCGTGACGCGCGCAGTGGGCGCGATCCTGAAGAAGCAGTTCATCGTCGATCCGCGCGTGCGCGGCAACATCACGCTCTATAGCGACCAACCGCTGACACCGCGCGAGGTCTATCTGAACTATCTCGCCGCGCTGCGCGGCCTGGGCTTCACGGTGGTCGAGGTTGGCGGCATGTTCAAGGTCGTCCCCGAGGCCGACGCCAAGCTGCAGACTGGCACCGTCGCCGTCGAGTCGACGGGGCGCCAGGGCGACCAGGTGCTGACACAGGTGTTTCGCCTGAACTACGAAAACTCGAACAGCCTCGTCGCCGTGCTGCGCCCGCTGATCAGCCCGAACAACACGATCAACGCAAACCCCAGCAACAACACGCTCGTCATCACCGATTACGCCGACAACCTGCAGCGCATCGCGAAGATCATCGCCGCGATGGACGTACCTGCGGGCAGCGATGTCGAAGTGATCCCGCTGCAATACGCCGTCGCCGAGGATCTTGCCGCCATCATCCAGCGGCTCGCTGGTACGGGCGCCACACCGGGCGTGCCGCAGGGCGGTGCCACAGCGCCGCTCATCATGGTCGATCCGCGCAGCAACTCGCTCATCGTGCGTGCGCCGAACCCGGCGCGCCTCGCCTTGATCCGTTCGCTCGTCGCCAAGCTCGACCTGCCGGCGGCATCGAACAGCGGCATGGGCAACATCTGGGTCGTCTATCTGAAGAACGCCGACGCAGTGAAACTCGCCGCCGTGCTGCGCGCCGCTTTCAGCAACCAGGGTTCGAGCGGTGGCGGCGCATCGCCCACGCCCTTGCCCGTGTCACGTGCCGCCAATGCGCCGGGCGGCGATCAGGCCGGCGGGCTCGGCGCGAGTCCGGCAACGACGCCCGTATCCGCATCGGCCGGGCCTTCGACGGGCGGCTTCATCCAGGCCGACCCATCGACCAACTCGCTCATCATCACTGCCAGCCAGCCGCTCTATCAGCAGTTGCGCAACGTGATCGACAAGCTCGATACGCGCCGCGCGCAGGTCTACATCGAATCGCTGATCGTGAAGGTCGATGCCGACAAGATGGCCGACATCGGCATCCAGTGGCAGGCGATCTCGGGCGACAACAACAGCAGCAGGGTCGTCGCCGGCGGCACGAACTACGGCGATCCGAACATCGTCAACCTGACCGCTGGCATCAACAGCAGCAGCACCGGCGTCGCCGGCCTGGCCGCCCTGGCGCTGCCGCCGGGCCTGAACATCGGCGTGCTGAAGAAGATCGGCGACTTCTGGAACATCGGCGCGCTCGCCCGCTTCTTAGAGACGAAGACCGACGCCAACGTGCTCGCAACACCCAACATGGTCTCGCTCGACAACGAGGAGGCGAAGATCGTCGTCGGCCAGAACGTGCCGTTCCTGACCGGCTCGTACTCGAACACCGGCGGCAATGGCGCGGTCAACCCGTTCCAGACCATCGAGCGCAAGGACGTCGGCCTCACGCTGCGCATCAAGCCGCAGATCGGCGAAGGCGGCACGATCCGGCTCGTGATCTACCAGGAGAACTCAACCGTCGTGCCGTCGAGCCGCAATTCGCCGCAAGGTCTGACCACCGACAAGAGCGCGATCGAAACCACGGTCGTCGTCGACGATGGCCAGATCATGGTACTCGGCGGCTTGCTCAAGGACGAGTACGGCGGCAGCGTCAACCAGGTGCCCTTCCTCGGCGACCTGCCGATCGTCGGCCCGCTGTTTCGCACCGACAGCCGCAGCCGCACGAAGAGCAACCTGATGGTCTTCCTGCGCCCAATGGTGATCCGCAACCAGGACGATTCGAATCGGTTGACGATGGACCGTTACGACCTGATGCGCTCGACGCAGCAGACCGCAGGCCAGCCGCGCCAGAGCATCGTGATGCCGATCAACGAGGCGCCCATCACCGCGCCCATGCCCACGCTTCAACCGGGCTCGCCATTTAAGGATGGCAACGTGCCTGCGCCGCTGTCGATGGAATCGTTGCCGCCGCGCGGTGCGGCGTCAGCGCCAGCCATTGCGGCTCCGGCTCCGGCAGCGCCGCCACCATCGAGCCGCGGCCCGGTCGGCCCGCAGCAGATGCAGATGCCTTGAGGCGTTGCGTGTGGAAACGATGAAACCGACGACCTATATTGCCGAATCCGTCTCTCGTGACTCAGTGCACGATCGCTATCGGTTGTGGACTTGCTCGGGCCGAGTCGCGTTCGAAGCTCAGCGCGACAAAGGCGTTGTGCGCACCGCAAGAGAAGAACCGTCGCGGCGGGTACCGCCTGGCGCGACGCCGAAGTGCTCCGAAAACGCGGCCTCTCGCGAACAGCAATCGCGACTCGTAAGCAAGCACGGTTCGCATGGGCGGCGTTTCGCGCAACTCAGCGTGCGCAAATGGCGCTGAAGGAATTGACATGAGCGCGCGCCACCCCCTGCCCTATGCCTTCGCGAAGGCGCACACGCTGCTGCTCGAGGATGACGGCGAGCAGCTCGTGCTGTCGGCGCCCGAGGGCGCGTCGTATCCGGCGCTTTCCGAGGTGCTGCGCCTGTACGACATCGACACCATGGAGTACGAGGCGACGGCGACCCTCGCGCAGCGTATCGCGGCGGCCTACGCGGGTGGCGAGTCGAGCGCCGCGACCGTGATCGGCGAGGTCGAGAGCAGGGTCGATCTGTCGCGCATGATGCAGGAGCTGCCGGCCGTCGAGGACCTGCTCGAAGCCGGCAGCGATGCGCCAATCATCCGCATGTTGAACGCGCTCCTGACGCAGGCCGCGAAGGACGGCGCGAGCGACATCCACATCGAACCCTACGAACGCAGCAGCGCGGTGCGCTTTCGCGTCGACGGCACGCTGCGCGAGGTGGTGAAGCCGAACAAGGCGCTGCACGCGGCGCTCATCTCGCGCCTCAAGATCATGGCCGAGCTCGACATCTCGGAGAAGCGATTGCCGCAGGACGGCCGCATCTCGCTGCGCATCGGCGGCCGCGCGGTCGATGTGCGGGTCTCGACCCTGCCCTCGTCGCACGGCGAACGCGCGGTGCTGCGGCTGCTCGACAAGGGCGAGTCGAAATTCACGCTCGAAGGCCTGGGCATGAGCGGCGAGGTGCTGAAGCGGTTCGACAAGCTGGTGCAGCAGCCGCACGGCATCGTGCTCGTCACCGGCCCGACC
>JBDTSN010000280.1:0-4328 GCA_039931145.1 Burkholderiales bacterium
TTGAGATTCGTGTTCACGCCGCGAGCCTCGACAAGTCGGCGACGCGGTTCATCGCCGCGTGCAGTTGCGCGAGCAGCCCGAGGCGATTCGCACGCAGCTGCGGGTCTTCGGCGTTCACCATCACGGCGTCGAAGAAGGCATCGACCGGCGTCTTGAGCGCAGCAAGCGCCTGCAGCGACGCGGCGTAGTCGCCGCGCTCGAAGGCAGCGTCGGCTTCCGGTTGAACCTGATTCACGGCAGCGTGCAATGCGGCTTCGGCCGGTTCCTTCAACAGCGCTGGATCGACACCTGGCTGCACGCTGCCTTCGGACTTCTTCAGGATGTTGCCGACGCGCTTGTTGGCCGCCGCAAGCGACGCCGCCTCGGGCAGCGCGGCGAAGGCGCGCACCGCGGCGAGGCGCCGGGGCAGTTCGCCCCATCGGTCGGGCTGCAGCGCGGTAACCGCATCAACCTCCTTCGCGCTGGAACCAAGTTCACGCAGATAGCCAATCAGCCGCTCGTGGATGAACGCTCGCAGCTCGGCCTGCGCCTGACCGTGCGTCGGGTCGAAAACGTTGAAGGCACTTGAGATCAGCGGCACGATGGCGAGCGGCAGGTCGCGCTCGATCAACATGCGGATGACGCCGAGTGCATGGCGGCGCAGCGCAAACGGGTCTTTGTCGCCGGTCGGAATCTGGCCGATGCCAAAGAGCCCGGCAAGCGTCTCGAGCTTGTCGGCGAGCGCGAGCGCAATGCCGGTCGCATTGCGCGGCAGCGCATCGCCTGCGAAGCGCGGCTTATAGTGATCCTCGATCGCGAACGCGACCGCATCGGATTCGCCGTCGTTGCGTGCGTAGTAGCAACCCATCGTGCCTTGCAGCTCGGGGAACTCGCCGACCATGTCGGTCAACAGATCGGCCTTCGCGAGCAGCGCGGCGCGGTCCGCGAGTGCGGCAGCCGCCTCGCCACCGAGCTGACCGGCAATGTCGCGCGCGATCGCTCGCACGCGCTGCACGCGCTCGCCCTGGCTGCCGAGCTTGCCGTGATAGACGACACCGTCGAGCGCCGCAACGCGCGACTCGAGCGTGCGCTTGCGGTCCTGGTCAAAGAAGAACTTGGCGTCGGCGAGCCGCGGGCGCACGACGCGCTCATTGCCCTCGATCACGCGGCTCGCGTCGTCCGGACGGATGTTGCTGACAACGAGGAACCTGTTCGTCAGCGCGCCGGCCGCGTCGAGCAGCGGGAAGTACTTCTGGTTCGCCTTCATCGTCAGGATCAGGCATTCCGGCGGCACGGCGAGGAATTCACTCTCGAACTGGCAGGCGAGCACGTTCGGCCGCTCGACCAGCGCCGTCACTTCGTCCAGCAGCGCGTCGTCCTCGATCGGCGTCAGACCTTCCTTCGAGGCAGCCAAGTGGAGCTGGCGCGCGATGTCGTTGCGCCGTGCCGCGAAGCTTGCGACAACCGCGCCCTGCTCTTCGAGCTGGCGCGCGTAGTGGTCGGCATCGAGCAGCACGACAGGATCGATCTGCGCCTCGAAGCGATGGCCGCGCGTCTTGCGCCCGGCGTCGAGGCCGAGCGCGCGCACTGGCACCACGTCCGCGCCATGCAGCGCGACGAGGCCGTGCGCCGGGCGCACGAACTGCACACTCGTCCAGCCGTCTTCGAGCTGGTATTGCATGACCTTCGGGATCGGCAGGTTCGCGAGCGCGACATCGAGCGCTTTCTGCAAACCCGTGGCCAGCATTGCGCCGGGCGCGATGCTGTCGAGAAAGAGCGTCTCCGATTTGCCCTCTTGTCGCTTCGTGAGCGTCGGCACGACGGATGGGTCGGCGCCAAGCGCGGCGAGCTTCTTCAGCAACGCCGGCGTCGCCTTGCCGTCTGCGTCGAGGCCGACCGCGACCGGCATCAGCTTGTGCGAGACCGCTTTGTCCACCGCCTGCGCGGCGACGCCCGAAATGTGCATCGCAAGTCGCCGCGGCGACGCAAACGGAGTCACCGCCGAATGCTCGCCCGCGAGGCCCTGCGCGCGCAGCTCGCGCGCGAGTTCCGCGGCAAACGCCTCACCGAGCTTCTTCAGCGCCTTTGGCGGCAGCTCCTCGACGAAGAGTTCGACAAGCAGGTTCTTCACTTTTGCGGTCATATCAGTGCCGCCCGGCCGCCCGAGGCACTGACGACCCCCCGGGGGCGCGAACGACGTGAGCTTGGGGCCGTCTCATCAAGCCGCCTTCTTCTGTTCGATCTGCGCCAGCACCTCGTCGGCCCATTCACGCGGCGCCATCGGGAAGCCGAGCCGCGCACGGCTGTCGAGATAGCCTTGCGCGACGGCGCGCGCGAGCACGCGGATCCGGCCGATGTACGCGGCGCGCTCGGTGACGCTGATCGCGCCGCGCGCATCGAGCAGGTTGAAGGTATGCGCCGCCTTCAGCAGTTGCTCGTAGGCTGGCAACGCGAGCTGCTCGCCCATCAGGTGCTTGCTCTGCGCTTCGTGCGCGGCGAAGGCCTGGAGCAGCAGGGCCACATCGCTGTGCTCGAAGTTGTAGGTGCTCTGCTCGACCTCGTTCTGGTGATAGACGTCGCCGTAGCTCAAGCCGTCGGTCCACGTCAGGTCGAACACGTTGTCGACGCCCTGCAGATACATCGCAAGGCGCTCGAGGCCATACGTGATCTCGCCGGTGATCGGCTTGCAGTCAATGCCACCGACCTGCTGGAAGTAGGTGAACTGCGTCACCTCCATGCCGTTCAGCCACACCTCCCAGCCGAGGCCCCAGCATCCGAGCGTCGGGTTCTCCCAGTCGTCCTCGACGAAGCGGATGTCGTTCACCTTCAGATCGAAACCGAGCGCTTCGAGCGAGCCGAGGTAGAGCTCGAGAATGTCGGCCGGCGCCGGCTTGAGGACGACCTGGTACTGGTAGTAGTGCTGCAGCCGGTTCGGGTTGTTGCCATAGCGGCCGTCCTTCGGCCGCCGGCTTGGCTGCACGTAGCCCGCCTTCCACGGCTCCGGGCCGATCGCGCGCAGGAAGGTCGCGGTGTGGCTCGTGCCGGCCCCGACTTCCATGTCGTAGGGCTGCAGCAGGGCGCAGCCCTGGTCGGCCCAGTAGCTTTGGAGGCGCAGGATGATTTGCTGGAAGTTCAGCATGAATGGGTGGGGTGGCGCAAAACTGGAAGTTTACGGGGGCTTGCCTGAGGCACGCTGTCAGTCAAGCTCTGCGATCCGCATCCACAGTCGATCATCACCGCCGTCGCAGGACGAGCAGCAGCGCGACGGCGACGATCATGAGCGGCCACAACCCGCCCGCGGCAAGCCAGCGCGCGTAGGGCGTCTCGCCGACGCGCCCTTCGACTTTGGCCTCGAGCGTTGCTTGAACGAGCGCCGGCAGGCGCGCCGTCACGCGGCCGTGGTGATCGACGACCGCCGTCGCGCCCGTATTGGTCGCTCGGATCACCGGCCGCTCGAATTCGAGCGCGCGCATCTGCGAGAACTGCAGGTGCTGATCCTGCACCAGTCGGCGGCCGAACCAGGCGAGATTGCTGACGTTGACGAGCACCGTCGCCGCGTCCTCGCCAATGACGCTTTGAACCATGTCCTCGCCGAACAGATCCTCGAAGCAGATCAGCGGCCGCAGGCGCTGGCCGCCAACGTCGAACGGCGCGCTGTTTGTCCCGTGCGCCTGATCGCCGAGCGGAATATTCATCAGATCGACGAACCAGCGAAAGCCGGGTGGTACGAACTCGCCGAACGGCAGCAGGTGGCGCTTGCCGTAGTGGTATTCCTTGCCGGGTGAATCGCCTGTAATGCCGACGACGGAATTCACAAAGCCCTCGTCGCTGTTGCCCAGGAAAATGCCGATGAGCAGCGCACGCCGCGACGCCGTGAACGGCCGCACGAGTTCGTCCCAGTAGGCGCCGCTGAGTTCGCTGCGGGTGAACGGGATCACCGACTCGGGCGTCACGACGAGCGTGCCGCGCGCGGCGCCGATCTGGCGCATGAGCGCCTGCAGGTGCACGCCCATCAGGGCCGGGTCGAACTTCAAGTCCTGTGCAATATTGGGTTGCAGCAGGCTCACTTCGAGTTCGCCGCTCGATCGCGTGAACTCGGCGGGAAGGGCAAGCGGCGCGGCGAGCACGATCCCGGCGACAGCGACGAGGCCGAGGCGGGCACGCGCGCCGATCGGCCGCAGGCAGGCCGCCAGCGCGTAGGCAAGAAATGCCGCGAGCGCGCACAAGCCATAGACGCCGGCCCACGGCGCCCACCCCGCAATCGGGCCGACCGCATGTGCGTAGCCCGAGGCGATCCACGGAAAGCCGGTGAAGTAGACGCCGCGCGCGAGTTCGGCGAGTAGCCAGCA
>JBDTSN010000281.1:0-4327 GCA_039931145.1 Burkholderiales bacterium
GTCACGGAGGTAGCGAACGTAACGCCCGTGCCTTCAGTTACGGTCGCCTGAGCGCAGAACGCGGCAGATGCAAGCGCGACACCGAGCAGAATTGGCTTGAACATGTGAGGCTCCTCAGGGGGTTTATGCAACCTAATGTAAGCAGCCGTCAGCCCCGGCGCAACCCCCTGAACAGGGGGGTAGCAATTGTTCCTAGCCGTCTGTTCGCCGCCACGCGCGGCCGGCGACTGGCCCGCCTTCACTTCACCGTCACCCAAGACCACTCGAGCCAGTTGTCGGCGCGGTGCACGACGGCAACGTTGTTGCGCGCCGCCCAGGGGATGAACTGGCGGTGCAGCGGGATGTGGTGCACGGCGTCGTTGTGGAGTTTGAAGCCCTCCTTGATCAGCGCCTTGCGCTTTTCGGGGTCGGGCTCCTTGCTTTGCGCGGCGGCGACGGCGTCGAGCTTGTCGTCGGTGTAGTTGCCGTAGTTGTAGGAGCCGATGCCGCCAGTGCCGCGGTTGCGGTAGATCGGCGTGAAGGTCGTTTCGGCGTCGGTGATCGAGCCGCCCCAGCCGAGCATGTAGAGCGAGGTGTCGAGCTTCTCCAACTTCGGGAAGTAGGTCGCGCGCGGCATCGCGTTGACGTTCACCTTGACCTTGATCTGCGCCCACATGCTGGCGAGCGCGATGCAGATTTTCTCGTCGTTGATGTAGCGGTTGTTCGGGCAGTCGAGCGTCACCGCGAAGCCTTCCGGGTAGCCAGCCTCGGCCATCAGCTTCTTCGCCGCGGCGACGTCGTACGGCAAGCGCTTCTCGATCTCGGGGTCGTTGAAGCTGCCGAGCGGCGACGGCACGACGGCGCCGGTCGGGATCGCCTGGCCGTTCATCAGCTTGGTCTTGATCGTCTCGATGTCGATCGCCTGATAGAGCGCCTTCCTGACGCGCACGTCCTTGAACGGGTTCTTGCCCTTGACGCTGCTGTAGAGCAGTTCGTCTCGCCCTTGATCCATGCCGATGAAGACGACGCGGTTCTCGAGGCCCTCGATCACCTGGACCTGGCCGCCCTGGCGCAGCCGTTCGAGGTCGCGCGGCGGCGGGTCGAGCACGAAATCGACCTCGCCCGAGAGCAGCGCTGCAAGGCGCGTTGCGTCCTGCTTGATCGGGGTGTAGATCACGTCCTGCACGTTGCCCTCTGGTTTGCCCCACCAGTTCGGGTTGCGCTTGTAGGTCGTCTTCACGTCGGGCTCACGCTTGACCAGCATGAAGGGCCCGGTGCCGTTCGCGTTGTAGGCGGTGTAGGCCTCTTCCCGGTTCGTGAAGTCTTGCGCCTTGGTCGCCTTGTTCTTCTCGCTCCAGCTCTTGCTCATGATGAAGAGCGTGTTGATGTGCTGCAGGAAGATCGGGTTCACCTGCGCGAGGTTGAATTCGACCGTCAGGTCGTCGATTTTCTTCACGTCGCCAACCGCGTTGGCGTAGACGGCGATCTGCGAGGTCGGCCCCTTCGCGCGGTTGATCGAGAAGACGACGTCGTCGGCGGTGAACGGCGAGCCGTCCTGAAACTTGACGTTCGGCCGCAGCTTCATGCGCCATTGCAGCGGGCCGGTCTGCTTCCACTCGGTCGCCAGCTGAGGCACAAGATTCAATTGCTTGTCGCGGCCGATCAGGGTCTCGTAGACCTGCCCGTTCATCGAATTCGTCAGGCTTTCGTTCTGCGAATGCGGGTCCATCGTTTGCGGGTCGCCCTGCGAGGCCCAGCGCAGGGTTTGCGCATGAGACGCACCCGTCAGGCCGGACATCGCCGTGGCGAGCACTGCGGGAATGAGCCAGGATTTCATATCGAACGCTCCGGATCCGTTTCGGTTTGCGCGAGTGTAGGCACAGGCAAGGGCGCCGTGGGTGAGGGCAAACCGCAGGCGCGCAGGAATGCGACCGACGTAAGGCAGGATGCGCGACAGAGCGCGAGACGGGAAATTGCGCGCCAGTCTGTCCGCAGCCGCGGTGGCGCGCGTTGCAGCCGCGGAGTCCGGGCGCCAAGCTCAGCTATGCCGGCGCATAACCCTCCTCGGCAAGCGCCTTCGCGAAGGCCTCGGCAGGCTGCGCGGATTCAATTCGCACGCGGTGCGTCGACAGGTCGATTTGCGGCGTCGCTTTCGGGTCAATGCGCTGCACCGTCTCCGTCACGGTCTTGACGCAGTGGTTGCACGTCATGGTGGGCAAGGTCAGTTCGATCATGGGGCCGTCTCCAGTGGGGCGATGTGCGCATTGTCGAGCTTGCCACTGGGGCAAGGTCAAGGCGAGCCGCCGTGTACACGGCCCGAATTCGACACTCTTGACCTTCACATGATGTCAAGGTTTATCGTCGCGTCATGAACACTGCCGCTGTTGCTGAATCCACCCTCTCGCTTCCCATCGTCGGCATGACGTGCGCAAGTTGCGTCGCGCGGGTCGAAAAAGCGCTCGCGCGCGTGCCCGGCGTCAACTCGGCAGAAGTGAACCTTGCAACCGAACGCGCGAGTGTCCACGCCCAGGGCAAGGTCGAAACCGGCGCACTCGTCCAGGCCGTCGAGCGCGCGGGCTACAGCGTGACGAGCGATTCGGTCACGCTCGAGATCGAAGGCATGACGTGCGCGAGCTGCGTTGCGCGGGTCGAGAAGGCATTGGCCAAGGTACCGGGCGTGACGCAGGCGACCGTGAACCTTGCGACCGAGCAGGCGCAGGTCACGCTACTCGGCGGCAGCGCGAACACGGCCGACCTGCTCGGCGCCGTCACACGCGCCGGCTACACCGCACACGTTCATGACGCGTCGGCGACGCGCATCGAGGTTCGCGCACCGTGGCTGACCGAAGGCCGGCGCGTCACGCTCGCCGCGCTGCTCTCGGCGCCGCTCGCGCTGCCGATGTTCGGCGATCTTTTTGGGCAGCACTGGATGCTTCCCGGCTGGCTGCAACTGCTGCTCGCCACTCCCGTGCAGTTCTGGCTCGGCGCGCGCTTTTATCGCGCCGGCTGGGCCGCATTGCGCGCCGGCAGCGGCAACATGGACCTGCTCGTCGCGCTCGGCACGAGCGCCGCGTTCGGCCTGAGCATCTTCACGCTGCTGACGACGAGCGAGGCGATGCCGCCGCTCTACTTCGAATCGGCGGCGGTCGTCGTCACGCTCGTGCTGTTCGGCAAGTGGCTCGAGTCGCGCGCCAAGCGGCAGACGACGGATGCGATCCGCGCGCTGCAGGCGCTGCGGCCCGATGTCGCGCGCGTGCGCCAGGGCGGCGTCGAGCGCGAAGTGCCGATCGCCGAGGTGCGCGTGGGCGACGAAGTCGTTGTGCGGCCCGGCGAACGCATTCCGGTCGATGGCTTGCTGCTCGAAGGCCGCACCCATGTCGACGAATCGCTGCTCACCGGCGAAAGCCTGCCGATCGCACGCGAGCCGGGCGACCGGCTGACGGGCGGCGCGGTGAACGCCGAAGGTGCATTGCTCGTGCGCACGACGGCGATTGGCGCCGAAACGCAGCTCGCGCGCATCGTTCGCCTCGTCGAATCGGCGCAGGCGAAGAAGGCGCCGATTCAGCGCCTCGTCGATCAGGTGAGCGCGGTGTTCGTGCCGGTCGTCGTCGTCGTCGCGGTCATCACCGGCTTCGGCTGGATCCTGGCCGGCGCCGCGGTCTCGACCGCCGTGCTGCACGCGGTCGCAGTGCTCGTGATCGCCTGCCCCTGCGCGCTCGGCCTTGCGACGCCGGCTGCGATCATGGTCGGCACCGGCGTCGCCGCGCGCCACGGCATACTGATTCAGGACGTCGTCGCGCTTGAGACGATGCGCCACGTCAGCGTGATTGCTTTCGACAAGACCGGCACGCTGACCGAGGGCCGCCCGGTGCTCGCCGAGGCGCTGCCTGTCGCCGGCGATCGCGCGGCATTGATCGCGCAGGCGGCTGCCCTGCAGCAGGGCAGCGAGCATCCGCTCGCGCGCGCCGTGCTGCAGGCCTTGCCCGAGGGCGAGACTGCCGCCACGGCAATCGATGTGCAATCGGTTGCCGGGCGCGGCGTGCAGGGCGATGTCCACGGCAAGCAGCTGAGACTCGGCAGCACAGCCTGGATGTGCGAGCTCGGCGTTGCAATGGATCCGCTCGCGAACGAAGCCGCGGCGCTGCAATCCGCAGGCCACAGCGTTTCGTGGCTCGTCGAGGCGGCACAGGATGGTGCACCTCCTCAGCTGCTCGGCCTGCTCGCCTTCGGCGACACCGTGAAGCCCGAAGCTGCTGCGGCAATCGCAAGCCTTCATGCGCTCGGCGTGCGCACCGTGCTCGTGAGCGGCGACAACCGCGGCAGCGCCAACGCGGTCGCGGCGAAGGTC
>JBDTSN010000282.1:0-4315 GCA_039931145.1 Burkholderiales bacterium
AGAGTGTGCCAGCGTGGGACGGGCGCATCTCGCTGTCGTGTGTCGCTGTCGTGTGTCGCTGCCGTGGGACGCGAACCGATGTTGCTGCCCTGTGTCGCTGTCGTGTGACGCGATCCGGCGTTGATGTCGTGTGCTGCTGTCGTATGTCGACACTGCTGCGCGCGCGTATGCTCGCCGCCATACGGGCCCGCCGAACGCCCGAACGCACGCCGGCGCCCGGCGCACTCACCATGGCGACCGAGGAGGAAGCGTTGACCGCGATCGAGACCAGCCTGGAAGCCATCGACCGCTTCGCCGACGCACTCTGGATCGAGGACGGCCTGAGCGCGAACACGCTCGCCGCGTACCGTCGCGACCTGACGCTCTACGCGCAATGGCTCGCCAAGCAGCACGACCGCGCGCTCGACGACAGCACCGAGAGCGATCTGCAGGCGCACGGCGTGGCGCGCCACGGCGCAAGCCGCGCGAGCACCGCAAACCGGCGCCTCAGCGTCTTCAAACGCTACTTCCGCTGGGCGCTGCGTGAGCACCGCGTAAGCAGCGACCCGACGCTGCGCCTGCTCTCCGCGCGGCAACCGATGCGAGTACCCACGACGCTATCCGAGGCGCAGGTCGAAGCGCTGCTCGCCGCGCCGAACATCGAGTCGCCGCTTGGCCTGCGCGATCGCGCGATGCTCGAGCTGATGTACGCGAGCGGCCTGCGCGTGAGCGAGATCGTCGGCTTGAAGGGCGTGCATGTCGGCCTGTCGGACGGCGCGCTGCACGTGACAGGCAAGGGGGCGAAGGAGCGCCTCGTGCCCTTCGGCGAGGAAGCACGCAGTTGGCTCACGCAATACATGGGCGGCGCGCGCGCGCAGATCCTCGGGCGCCGCAATTGCGACGCGCTGTTCGCCACCGCGCGCGGCCAGGGCATGACGCGCCAGGCGTTCTGGCTGCTGATCAAGAAGCACGCGCGCACGGCTGACATCACGGTGCCGCTGTCCCCGCACACGCTTCGCCATGCGTTCGCGACGCATCTACTGAATCACGGCGCCGACCTGCGCGCGGTGCAGATGCTGCTCGGCCATGCCGACATCTCGACGACGCAGATCTACACCCACGTCGCACGCGAGCGGCTGCGCACGCTGCACGCGGCGCACCACCCGCGCGGCTGAGCGCGCCCCTTCGGCTGAGCGCACGACCGTCGCGGTTGAACTTCAAGCACGATTTCAGGTCAGCAGACGATGCCCCGAATCGCCCTCACCCGCCGCTGGCTCGTCGCCGTCGCGATCGTCGCCGCAACGCTCGGCGGCTGCGCGACGCTCGATCATGAACAGCGCCGATTGATCTTCCAGCCCGCGAAGGAGACCTGGTGGGCCGGCGCACAGGCGGCCGAGGGCATGAGGCCGGTGTGGATCGATTTCCGCTCCACCGCGAGCGGTACGCCCGAGCGTCTGCACGCGCTGTGGCTCGCGAACGAGAACCCGGATGCGCCCGTGCTGCTCTACCTGCACGGCGCACGCTGGGACGTGACGGGCAGCGCGCCGCGCGTGCGGCGCATGGCAGCGCTCGGCTACGCGGTGCTCGCGATCGACTACCGCGGCTTCGGCAAGAGCAGCGGCGCGGACGAGTTGCCCTCGGAAGCAAGCGCCTACGAGGATGCACGCGCGGCCTGGGACTGGATCGCGCGTGAACACCCGCAGAAGCGCCGCTACATCTTCGGTCATTCGCTCGGCAGCGCAATCGCGGTGGACCTGGCTTCGCAAGTGGATGACGCGAGCGGGCTGATCGTCGAGGGCAGCTTCACCTCGATCCCCGACGTATTCAGCACACAGCCGTGGGGCTGGCTGCCGGTAACGGGCCTCATCACGCAGCGCTTCGACGCCGCGAGTCGCATCGGCAAGGTGCATGTGCCGGTGCTCGTCGTGCACGGCAGCGCGGACACACTGATCCACCCCGAACTCGGGCGCGCGCTCTATGAGCAGGCGCGCGCGCCCAAGCGCTTCGTCCTCGTCGAGGGCGGATCGCACCACAACGCGAACGCGCTCGGCCAGGGGCAGTACGCCGCTGCGCTGCACGAGTTGTTCGGGCCCACGCTGTAGGGCACCGCGGCGCCGTGGTTCAATCGACGTCTCGCCGAGACGATGAACGCATGGCCACCCTCAAGCTCAAGAGCAAACCGCCCACGAAGGGGCCGAAGGATCGCGCTCCGGCACGTAGCGGCGCGCCCCGCCCGCGCCCCACACTCGCGCAGGCAAAGGCCGAACGGGAACGCGAGCCTGGCGCCGCCGAACCGACGGAGGCGGCGAAGCGCTACGAAGCGCGCGAGGCGAGCAGCACGCGTGAACGCGAAGCCGCAAGACCCAGCGACGCACGCCCTACCGGGCAGGCTCAAGCGCCACGCGAGACGCGCGAAGCGTACGCAGCCCGCGCGGCGAGAGGTCGGCCCGAACAAGCGCAGCGCACGCCTACCGCGCCAAAGATGCCGCGTCACAACGCGCCGGAAGCGGGCCGGGCGGCGCCGAAGGGCGACCGCGCAACTCGCGATGCACGCCGGCCGTTCCATCCCTCAGACAGCGCGCGCGGCGCCCCGCCGCTGCGCAGGGGCGACCACGCCAGTACGCGCGATGCACCGTCGCAGCCGCCACACCCGCCCCATCGCACCGCGCCTGCTCCCACGCCGATCGCCGCCACGCACGACGGCAGCCTGCGTCTCTCGAAGCGCATGAGCGAGCTCGGCATCGCATCGCGTCGCGAGGCCGACGAATGGATCCCCAAGGGCTGGGTGCGCGTCGATGGGCGCGTCGTCGCCGAGCTCGGCTCACGCGTGCTGCCCGACCAGCACATCACGATCGACGCCAAGGCGCGCTTCCAGCAGGCGCAGCGCGTGACGGTGCTGCTCAACAAGCCGGTAGGCTGGGTCAGCGGCCAGGCCGAGGACGGCTACGAGCCGGCGATCGTGCTCGTCAAGCCGGGCGCCCAGTGGCGCGAAGACCACTCCGGCATCCGCTTCCTGCCCGAGCATCTGCGCGGCATCGCACCCGCCGGTCGGCTCGACATCGATTCGGTCGGCCTGCTCGTCTTCACGCAGGACGGGCGCATCGCGCGCCAGCTGATCGGCGAGGACTCGGAGGTCGAGAAAGAGTACCTCGTGCGCGTCGAACCCGGCAGCCACGAGCGGCTGTCAGACGAAAGCCTCGCGCTGCTCAACCACGGCCTCGACCTCGACGGCGTCGCGCTGCGGCCGGCGACAGTCGAATGGGTGAACGAGGATCAGCTTCGCTTCATGCTGCGCGAAGGCAAGAAGCGCCAGATCCGCCGCATGTGCGAGGCGGTCGGCCTGAAGGTGACGGGCCTCAAGCGCGTGCGCATCGGTAACGTGATGCTCGGCGACCTGCCGACGGGGCAATGGCGCTACTTGCGGCTGGATGAACAGTTTGAATGAAGCTCCCAAGCTCATATCCATCGCGGCCGGCCGGGATGCTCGCCGCCTTGTGGCCTAATCCCGGGTTGACAAACATTCATCCATCACCGGAGCCACTCGTGGGTAACAAGATCAAGACCGAAGCCGACCGCCGCGCCACGCCGCAACCGCCCGCGCCACTCGGCGTGACGCGCACCACCGGCAAGGGCCAGAAGGTCAGCCTGGAACGCGGCAAGACAACGCGCAGCAAGAAGAACCCGGGCAAGCGCGCAAGGAAGGGCGGCTGAGCTGAGCCGCGCCTGTTCAGGCGCACACCACCCGGCCACGCGCGCCTGAGCGGTTGACGGCCGCGCACCGCAAGTTGCGTATAAGGCTCAGTCCGGATCGACGACGCCATGCTGCGGATCACCGAACTGCGCCTCCCGCTTGACCACGCGGGTGCCGCGCTGCGCCCGGCGATCACCAAACGCCTGGGCGTGGCGGACGCCGATCTGCTCGCGTTCACGGTCTTCAAGCGCAGCTACGACGCGCGCAACAAGCGCGCGATTCAGCTGATCTACACCGTCGATTGCGAACTGAGCGACGAGTCGACCGTCCTCGCACGCTTTGCTGCCGACGCGCACGTGCGGCCGGCCCCAGACACGTCGTATCGCTTCGTCGGCCACGCGCCTGCCGACTGGCGCGCCGATACTGAAGGCGCACGCCCGGTCGTCGTCGGTTTCGGGCCGTGCGGCATCTTCGCGACATTGATCCTCGCCCAGATGGGCTTGCGGCCGATCGTGCTCGAGCGCGGCAAGGCAGTTCGCGAACGCACGAAGGACACCTGGGGTCTGTGGCGCCAGGGCGTGCTCGACCCCGAATCGAACGTGCAGTTCGGCGAGGGCGGCGCGGGCACGTTCTCCGACGGCAAGC
>JBDTSN010000283.1:0-4308 GCA_039931145.1 Burkholderiales bacterium
TGTAGACGCCCATGTTCGGCGGATTCAGCAAGCCCGCCATCGACGCCGTGTTGACGATGTGGCCTTCATAGTGCGTGTCGGACTCGGCTGCGGCGAGCATCATCGGCGTGAAGACGCGCACGCCGTGGACGACGCCCATCAGGTTGACGCCGAGCACCCAATCCCAGTCCGCGAGCGAGTTCTCCCAGATCAGCCCGCCGGAGCCCACGCCCGCGTTGTTGAAGACGATGTGCGGCGCACCGAAACGTTCTTGCACCGCGGTGCCAAGCGCTTCCATCTCGGCCGCCTTCGAGACGTCGACACGGTAGGACAGCACTTGCGCACCGAGCGCAGTCACGTCGGCCGCCGCCTTGTCGAGCGCATCCTGCTGCACGTCGGCCATGACGACATTCATGCCCTCGCGCGCGGCGATGCGCGACGCCTCGAGCCCGAAGCCCGAGCCGGCGCCGGTGATCACTGCCGTGCGGCCCTTGAAGGTCTTCATGTCGCTGCGCCCTCTTTCCTGATCTGAAACCCGATCCGCGGGAAGTGCACGACGACGCGCCCGGCGCGACCGTCGTGGCGCTCGATCGCAACCTCTTCGCGCGAGAGGCCGACGAGCGTGCCAGCGACCGGGTCGCGCGCATAGTCGGTCGCACTCACGGTGACGGCGTCGCCCTTTTCGAAACCCGGCTCGGCATCGAAGTCGATCGGCACGCTTGACTTCGCCGACGCCGCAACAGCAATCGCTTCTTCGCTGCCGATCTGCGTCGGCCGCTGCGGTGCGAATGCAGCGACACGCTCGTACCACTCAATGAGCTTCGTGAACGGCGCGAGCACGGTCGCGATCGGCGGCGCGCGGCGGATGTACCAGATCGACTGTGCGACCGAGAAGTCGGCGATGCTCGCCGCCTCGCCGCACAGGAACTTTCGCCCGTCGGTGAGCTGCTGTTCGACCCAGCCGAGGTAGGTCTTGAGTTGAGCTGCGGCGTCGGCCGGTGTCGCGCGGCGCATGCCGGCCGTCATCGCGGCGCGGTCGGCGCCGAACGCCTTCAGTACTTCGGGTGGCGCGCCGGCCATGATGTGCGCAATGCCTGCCGGCTGCATCGTGTACGGAATCGCGACCCAGAAGAGTGCCGAATCGGCCCACTGCGAAACGATGTGCGCCACGCCGCCGGCGCTCGCCGGGTAGATCGTCGGCTTCGGCGCGAGGCGCTCGATCACGCGGCACATCAAGGCGCTGTCGCAATAAATGTCGGCGCCGATCTGCAGGAAGGGCGTGCGTCGGTAACCGCCGGTGAGCGCGAACACGTCTGGCTTGGGCAGCGTCACCGGCACCGTGACCGCTTTCCACGCGAGTCCCTTGTAGCCGAGGACGAGGCGCACCTTCTCGGAAAACGGCGAGGTTGGATAGTGGTGAAGAATCAGTTCGCTCATGTGGGCCCGGATTGACGCGGCAATGCGCGCGCGTTGATGGCATCGAAATCGGTGTTCGCCGCAACCAGCGTGCCGAAGGTCTGGCCCCAGTCGCCGGCGAGGCGCGATCCGCAGAACGCGTCGAAGACGAAGTCCGGCGCGTGCTGGCGCAGCAGCGCCGCCTGCACGGTGATCGCGACGTCCTGCGCCAGGCGGCGGGCGTCGGCTTCGTCGGTCGTCGCGTCGATGCGAGTGAGCAGCGCGTCACGAGAGCGGTCGAAAGCCGGGTGCGCGCCGCGCGCCGGTGCGAGTTCGGCCTCCAGCGCCTCGGCAACCGATCCCTCCTTGCCGCCTTTGCGCAGCGCGCGCAGCAGGTCGAGCCCCATGATGTTGCCGGCGCCCTCCCAGATCGAGTTCACCGGCATCTCGCGGTAGATGCGCGCCATCACGCCTTCACCGCCGTCTTCCACATAGCCGTTGCCGCCGAGGCACTCCATTGCCTCCTGCGCGAAATGGCTGCCGCGTTTGCAGATCCAGAATTTCGACACCGGCGTCAGCAAGCGGCGCATCAACACCTCGTGCGCATCGTCCGGATGATCGAGCGTGCGCGCGAGGCGCAGCGCGAGTGCGGTCGCCGCCTCACTTTCGAGCGCGAGGTCGGCAAGCACATTCTTCATCAACGGCTGATCGATGAGCGGCTTGCCGAAGGCCTCTCGCTGCGCGGTGTGGTTCAGCGCGAGTGTGAGCGCCTGGCGCATCAACCCGCTCGTGCCGAGCGCGCAATCGAGCCGCGTCATCGAGCCCATCTCGAGGATCTGCGGCACACCGCGGCCCTCATCGCCGACGAGCCACGCGGTCGCGCCGTCGAACTCGACCTCCGAGCTCGCATTCGCCTTGTTGCCGAGCTTGTCCTTCAGGCGCTCGATGCGTATCGCATTGACGCTGCCGTCGGGCAACCAGCGCGGCATGAAGAAGCAGCTCAGGCCGCCTGCCGATTGCGCGAGAACGAGAAACGCGTCGCACATCGGCGCCGACATGAACCACTTGTGGCCGGTGATGCTGAAGCGCTTGCCCCAGTCGTCGCTGCCGTCGGGCGTCGCCAGCGACGTGTTCGCGCGAACGTCCGAGCCGCCCTGCTTCTCGGTCATGCCCATGCCCATCGTCATGCCCCGCTTTTGTGAGGCTGGAACGAAGCGCGCGTCATAGCTGCGGCTCGCCAGCAGCGGCTCCCATTGCTTGGCAAGCGCAGGATTGGCGCGCAACGCCGGCGTGACGGCGTAGGTCATCGAGATTGGGCACAACACCGAAGGTTCGAGCTCGGTGAAGAGCATGAATGCTGACGCGCGGCGCACATGGTCGTTCGCCGCGCCAGCCCACGGCGTGCCGTGCAGGCCGGATTCGACCGCCAGGCTCATCAGCGCGTGATAGCTCGGGTGGAACTCGACCTGATCCTCACGGTGGCCGAAGCGGTCGTAAGCGTGCAACTGCGGCGTGTAGATGTTCGCAAGCCGCGCATGCGTCTGCATCTCGGGCGTTGCGAGCCTTGCGCCGAGGCGGTCGAGCTCCGCCGTGGCGAGCGTCGGCGCGTTGAAGCGCAGCGCGTCGCGCAACGCGGCGTTGTCGTCGAACAGGTTGTTGCCCGTGCGCGGCAGTGCCTGGTTGAAGACCTCGTGTGTCGCTTCCATGATTCCCGCCTCCTGTGTCGATCAATGACCTACACGAGTTTGACGAGTTGCTTGCCGAAGTTCT
Organism: Burkholderiales bacterium; assembly: GCA_039931145.1. Classification (GTDB taxonomy): domain Bacteria; phylum Pseudomonadota; class Gammaproteobacteria; order Burkholderiales; family Burkholderiaceae_C; genus CAIKUF01. The sequence goes on from JBDTSN010000283.1 coordinate 3,145, forward strand.
TGCCTTTGAGCAAACCGAGGAAGGCTTGCGGCGCCGCTTCAATGCCTTCGGCGATCGATTCGCGGAACTTCAGCTTGCCAGTCGCGACAAGCGTGCCGAGTTCCTTCAACGCCTCGGGCCAGATCTCCATGTGCTCGCTGACGATGAAGCCTTGCAGCTTGAGCCGCGACACCAGGAACAATTGCGGCTGCTGCAAGGGAATCGGTTGGCCGTCGTAGCCGGAGATCATGCCGCACAGCGCGATGCGGCCGAACGCGTTCATGCGTTGCAGCACAGCGTCGAGCGTCATGCCGCCGACGTTCTCATAGTAGCCATCGATGCCCTTCGGGCAGGCTGCCTTCAACGCCGCGCTGAGCGACTTCAGATCCGGATGCACTTTGTAGTCGATGCACTCATCGAATCCGAGCGTCTCGACGACGTAGCGGCACTTCTCCGGCCCGCCCGCAAGTCCCACCGCGCGGCAGCCGCGCTGCTTCGCAAGCTGGCCGACAACGCTGCCGACAGCGCCGCTCGCCGCGCTGACGACGACCGTCTCGCCGGCCTTTGGTTCGATGATCTTCGTCAGGCCGTACCACGCGGTGACGCCCGGCATGCCGACCGAGCCGAGGAATGCGGAAAGTGGGATGTGCGTCGCGTCCACCTTGTTCAGCACCCCGCGCTGATTCGCATCGACGACCGAATACTGCTGCCAGCCGCCCATGCCGACGACCTTGTCGCCGACCGTAAAGTCGCCGTTACGCGAAGCGACGATTTCGCCCACCGTGCCGCCGCCCATCACGGCGTCGAGCGCCTGCGGCTGCGCGTAGCTCTTGGCGTCGTTCATGCGCCCGCGCATGTAGGGGTCGAGCGACAGGAAGTGATGCCGCACCAGCACCTGCCCGTCGGCCAGCTCGGGCACCGGCGTCTCGATGAGGCGGAAGTTGTCGGCCTTCGCTTCGCCGCTTGGGCGCGACGCGAGCAGCCATTGCTTGTTCATGATCGTGGTCATCGTGTAACTCCTTTTCAGTGTGAAATCAGTCGGACGCATCCGACCGCTGGATCTTTCGCCCGCCCACGGGCAGGGCGCGGATGTACTTGAAGGTACCCGTACCGTGCGCGACGAGTTGCTGCGTGTCGTCGAACACCGAACCTTCGCAAAACGCCATCGACGCCGTGCGGCGCAAC